>JAOZKS010000372.1 GCA_029935255.1 Pontiella sp. | reverse complement strand
TGGTGGCGCCGCCGTTTTGCTTCATTTCGCCGATGACCTGCGCATAGTCGGAGGGGTCGGTGACGACGGTGACATACTTCATGTTCTTGGCGGCGGAGCGGATCATGGTGGGGCCGCCGATATCGATCTGCTCGATGGCTTCGGGCAGGGTGACCCCTTCCTTGGCGATCGTTTCCTCGAAAGGATAGAGGTTGACGCAAACCAGATCGATTTGTCCGAGTTCAAACTCTTTCATGGTATTGACGTGCTCTTCGTTGTCACGCACGAAGAGAATTCCTGCGTGCACCTGCGGGGTGAGGGTTTTAACGCGGCCATCGAGCATTTCGGGAAATCCGGTGAATTCAGAGACATCCTTGACGGGAATTCCGGCATCGCGAATGGCTTTGGCCGTGCCCCCGGTGGAGAGCAATTCCACACCCATTTCATGCAGGTTCCGGGCAAAATCAAGAATGCCAGCCTTGTCGGATACACTCAGCAGTGCGCGTTCAATCTTCACGTTCATAGTCGTCTTTCCTTGGGTTAAAATCGAAAAGGCCGATTGTTACCCGCACCGCAACTAAATGCACGGAATTTCTCCAAGGGGTGGAATTTTTTTAACCCGCCTATATCGTTTAATTACCCCGATCGGGGTAATTAAACGATATAGGTGAACTAAAGTACGATGCCGAAAAGGATGCTGAAAAAATGGCACAGGCTTCCCGCAAGCACGAAAAGATGCCAGATGGCGTGCGACCAAGGGAGCGATTTCCACGCATAGAAGATGGCTCCGAAGGTATAGCAAAGCCCCCCTGCAACAAAAAGGACGAATCCGAAGGTGCTTAGCTCAACGTAGAGCGGTTTTACGGCCACGATGCAAAACCAGCCCATGAAGAGGTAACTTACGAGCGATACCACCTTGAAGCGGCCTGTGAAAAAAACTTTGAAGAAGATGCCGATCATTGCGCAACCCCAAATGACACCGAGAATGGTCCAGCCCAATACCCCGTGGAGGGGAACTAGCGCATAGGGAGTGTAGGTGCCGGCAATGAGTAGATAGATGGCGGAGTGGTCGACGATCTTCAATACCCGCCGGGTGCGCGGTTGTCTTGCCGAATGGTACAACGTCGAGCCGAGATAAAGCATGATGAACGTTATGCCGTAGATCGAGCAGCTGACCACTTCCCACGTAGTTTTACGTAAAACAGAAAAAATGACCAGTACCGCGAGAACCGCGATGCCAATGAAAAAACCGACCCCATGCGTAATCGAGTTGGCCAGTTCTTCACCGGCACTGTACGGGTTTTTGTTCTCTGTTTTCATCGATCCCGACCATACCCTATCCGTCAATACTTGAAACCCGTGCAATAAAAGGGTATTTCTAGGTTAAGTTTAGGAAATAAACAACGTTAAGTCAGCTTCACTGTTCGGCGATAAAGTAAATGAAACTGCCCAGAATTATCATAGCCGCTATACTCTTGTCTGCCTCTGGATGTTCCAGGCCCGACAACTCAACGCTTATACAGACCGAAATTCAGAAGCTATCTCTTACGATGGACTCTGAGGCATTTCTGATCATCAGAGAGAAGCATTCGCCGAAATTCATTCAGTTCACTGGCCGGAAATTAAGATTTGATCTCCCCATGAAAGTCCTGTCCGAGCCTGAGTTTGAAAAGGCGCGCCGCTTACTCGCCCCTTACGGAATCAAGCCCACCACGTATAGGTTTAAAGACCCTCAAACCGGGAAAAGCTCAGCGCAGACCTCTTTTCAGAAGTCCCTTTCCGGGGATGTTGCTCTGGCAACAAAATTAGCGGAGACGGTTCTTTTTGAGGTTTATGACTTCAACCAGAAAACGAAGCTTAAATTTATCGGCAACTAAATATTGCTCGCCCGGAAGGGTTTTGAAAAAGGGAGTACGCTCTACCTTTGATTGTGGTTGCGCATGGCACGCTGGGAGTCGCGGTCGGCTTCGCGCTTTCGAAGCGTATCGCGCTTATCGACCACATTTTTGCCTTTGGCTAAACCAATCCTGACCTTGATCTTGCCCCGCACGAGATAGATTTTGAGCGGAACAATGGTGAGTCCCTTTTCGCGGGTCTTGCTGAAAAGCCGTGCAATCTCCTTATGATGCAGCAGTAGTTTGCGCTCCCGGGTTTGGCTGTGGTTGAAAACATTACCGTGGTCATAAGGCTGGATGGTTGCGCCGACGAGCCAAGCTTCCAGATGGTCGTCAATGTGAATGTATCCTTCCTGAATACTGACATGCCCCTGCTTGACAGACTTCACCTCGGTTCCCGTCAGAATAATTCCCGCCTCGATTTTTTCCATGATCTGGAAATCGTGGCTTGCCTTTCGATTGGTGGCCAGCACGCCCGCGCCGGCATCCTTCTTTTTTTTATTTTTTCCAGCCATTGAAAGATAAACCCCAAGTCTCCAGACACTAAATCCCAAACAAGCTTCAAACACAAAACAGAAAAGCTCAAAACCACGGGGCTTTGAGCCTTTCGATACTCGAATCTAGAGCTTCTTCCCTTATTTAGAGGAGGATGGATGTATCGAAATCGAGACTGGAAACCTCGCTCCCTTCCTGCGAGAAAGCCATTTCAACCGTCAAAGCCCCTTCGACAATTTCCTTGAGCACAATATCGTGGTTGTCCTGCTCGGGGTGATCTTTTTTCACCATTGGGCGGGCACCGGAGTTCAGCTGGCGGGTACGGTAGGAGATGAGATTAACCAGCATCGGGGTGTTGGTGATCTTTTCCTGAGCCTTGTCCATATATTCCATATTCATAATGCTTTCCCTCCTTTTAAGGGGTAAAAAAACGGGGCGCAGTATAGCACCCCATTTTTCAGCGTCAAACGCCATTTTTTACAATTTGGGCTACATCATGCCGCCCATGCCGCCCATTCCACC
>JAOZKS010000371.1 GCA_029935255.1 Pontiella sp. | reverse complement strand
TGGCGGAACAAGGCATGCGCTTCTCTAATGCCTATTCTCCCGCCGCGCTTTGCACGCCGAGCCGCGCCGCCATCCTGACCGGGAAAACCCCCGCCGAGTTGCACATGACCACGCCCGGCGGCAGGCGTACGCAAGCCTACCAAAAACTGGCCGCACCGGCGCATGTCAAGGATCTGCCCGAGGCGGAAACCACCATTGCCGAAGTCTTGAAAGAACAGGGATACTCAACCGCACACCTCGGCAAGTGGCATCTTGGCCACGGCAACCCCGGCGAACACGGATTCGACATGCACGATGGGTCAACCGGAAACGAAAGCGGAGGAACAGAGTCCAATCCCAAGGATATCTTCGGCATCACCGAACGGGCTTGTGAATTCATGGAGCAACAAGCCAAGGAAGGAAGACCCTTCTATCTCCAGCTCTCGCACTATGCCGTCCATTCCCCCACGGAGGCACTGGATGCATCGAAGGAAAAATTCTCCGGGATTCAGAAAGGCGACCGGCATTCAGACATTGATTATGCCGCCATGACCTTCGACCTCGACGCCAGCATCGGCACCCTGCTGGCCAAGATCGATGAGTTGAAACTCGCGGACAACACCTACGTGGTGTTCATGTCCGACAACGGCGCGGCCGGTAATCCGCGCAATCCGCAAAACACACCTTTGAATTCCGGAAAAGGCTCGTTATATGAAGGCGGAATCCGCGTGCCATTGTTTGTTCGAGGCCCGGGAATCAAGCCGGACAACGCCTGCAGCGAAAGCGTGACGGGCTGCGACCTCTTCCCCACCTTCTGCGAATGGGCCGAAGTTCCAGAGAGTGGAAACCTTGACGGGACAAGCCTCCTTCCCCTGCTCACCGGAACGGCAGATAAATTCACCCGTCAGGAAAACTCACTCTTCTTCCACTATCCCCACTACGGCCGCGGCCCCGCGCAGAAACCCCAATCCGCCATCATTCAGGAAAACTACAAACTCATCAAAGACCTCGAAACAGAAGAGTGCAACCTCTTCGATATCGAAACCGACCTTTCCGAGAAAAACGACCTCGCGGAAAGCATGCCCGAAAAAGCCGCCGAGATGGCCACGCTGCTAGACCAACGTCTTAAGCTGGTCGATGCTCAAATGCCCTCCGAAAACTCAAACTATGATCCGGATGCAACATCAGATTCCAGACGGCGGCGGAAATAAACAACACTCGTCCACCCTCGACTCCCTGATCGTAGACGAGGCATCTTGCCTCGTTCTGGAAGAACGCAGAACGCTTCTCTCCCCATTGCAAAGCCGATCTTAACCCACAAGCCCACCCCAATGAGGCAGGGATGTCTCATCTACGATTTTCCGAAGAAGTGGCCGTAGAGGAAGTCCTTGACCGGTTCAAGACCTTCGCCTAGCTCGGCGGAGATTTCGTAGATGGTTTCGCCGGTGCGTTCCTTGAATTCCTTGAGGTGCTCAGCGGCGGCGGGCTCGTCCATTTTATTGGCGAGCACGAGATAGGGCGTACAGGTGAGCTCTTCAAGATGCAACCGGAGTTCTTCCTTCAGGTGAAGAAAATCGTCGGTCGGATTACGCTGGTCGGTTCCGGCCATATCGAGAATAAATAGAATAAACTTGGAGCGTTCGATGTGGCGAAGGAACTGGTGGCCCAGACCCACACCTTCATGGGCTCCGTCGATCAGGCCCGGGATGTCGGCAATCTTCAGACGGCTGAAGTTTTCGTATTCCATGGTCCCGACAATGGGATTGATGGTGGTGAAGGGATAGGGCGCAATTTTCGGGTGCGCATGGGTCAGTTGACTGAGCAGGGTGGACTTTCCGGCGTTGGGATAGCCGACGAGGCCGACATCGGCCATGAGCTTAAGTTCAAGCCAGAGTATTTTTTCTTCCGTTTTTACGCCTTCGGTAAATTCACGGGGCGACTGGTTGGTCGAACTTTTAAAATGGATGTTTCCGATCCCGCCCTTTCCGCCCTTGGCCACCAGGAGTTCTTCGCCGTCCTCGAGCAGCTCTCCGAGAAACTCATCGGTCTCCGCATCGGTAATGACGGTGCCGATGGGAAGCTTGGCCACGCAATCTGCACCGTTGCGGCCATTACACTGCGATCCCATACCATGTTGGGCATGTTGGGCACGCTGGTGCGGTTTGTAATAGAGCGGCAGCAGTGAATCTTCGTTGGCATCGCACTTGAGAATCACCGAGCCGCCATTGCCCCCGTCGCCGCCATCGGGACCGCCTTTGGGGATGAATTTTTCACGGCGGAAGGAGACACATCCGTTGCCTCCATTTCCGGCACGGACATAGAGCTTTACGCGATCTTTGAATACAACATGTTTCATGCGGAGGAGTGTTGAGTTTTAATGGTTAAGTTTCAAGCAAGTGGATGGGCAAAAGAAAAGGCGGACTTTTAAAGCCCGCCCTTCTCACTCGGCTAATCGCTTGGATTAGGCCGCCGTTACTTCACGGATATGCACCTTGCGCTGGCGCTTGTCGAATTCGACGATGCCATCCTTGAGGGCGAACAGTGTGTAGTCGTTGCCGCAGCCTACGTTCACGCCGGGGTGGAACCTCGTTCCTACCTGGCGAACCAGAATGCTGCCCGCAGTTACTGCCTGCCCCCCGAAGCGCTTAACGCCCCGACGTTGTGCATTACTGTCGCGTCCGTTGCTTGTTGAGCCTTGTCCCTTTTTATGAGCCATGGTTGCCTCCCTGAAAAAAAATTATGCGGTGATTGATTCAACTTTAATCTTCGTCAGTTCCTGACGATGACCGATTTTACGACGATATCCCTTGCGGCGTTTCTTTTTGAAGGAGTAGATCTTCTTGCCGCGCAGGTTTTCCACTACCGAAGCCTTTACCTTGGCCCCCGCCACTAGGGGGGCTCCGATGGTCCGCTC
>JAOZKS010000370.1 GCA_029935255.1 Pontiella sp. | reverse complement strand
TGCCGACAAACTGCTCGGCGCGCGGTGTTTCAATCAATACGCCCATGGCATCGGGGTTGGAATAATCCCACTCTTCGGAAAAGAGGGCCTCATGCAGTTTGATTTGCGCTCGATCCCAGCGGGTCTGGCCATACTGCTGGCGCAAGAGCACCGGGATGCGTTCGCCGGGTCTTGGCCCCAGCAGGACTTCCAACGCCTTCTCCACTTCGCGATAGGGGGTCTTGTATGCGCGCCGGTCGTCGCGCTCCATCTCCTTCAATTCCAACTCGAACGCCGCCATCATTTCATAGACCGGGGCGCGCGCGACTTTGATCTGTTCCATCTCGGCGGTGAAGCGGTCTGAATGGCCGCGCTGGAATTGTTCAAGCATCACACGCCGGTGCTCGATCGTTCCCTTAAAGATAAACGCCTTCGAGCCACGCCAAAGGATCGGCAGCAGAATAAGCACCAGCGCCGCCGCCATGACGGCGATGGCAATCAGCCCCATTCCGGAGAAGGATTTATCGAGTAGTTTTCGGGTTTCAAGTCGCATGAATTATTTTCCGAGCTTTTTTCGGGAGCGCTTAACAATGAACTCGCTGGCGAGGTTCATGATGAAAGAGAAGGCGAGTAGACAGAACGCCATGGCAAAAAGGACGTGGAAGCGCGAGGAGCCCGTCACATGATCCGCCTCGCCCATGTCGCCGGCGATGGTGGCGGTGAGCGTGCGGATCGGCTGCATCACATTGTACCACGGTTCCGGCATGCGCGCCGCGTTGCCCGAAGCCATCCAGACCACCATCGTCTCGCCGATGGCGCGCATCACACCGAGGATCACAGCGGTGAGGATGCCGCTGATGGAGGCGGGGATGACAGTTTTGAGTATGGTTTCTGCGCGGGTGGCCCCAAGGGCATACGAACCTTCGCGCAGCTCGCGGCCCGCAGATTGAAGCGCATCTTCGGAAACACTGACAATGGTTGGAAGGGCCATGATGCCAAGGATCACCGCCACATTGAGCGCATTGGTTCCACTGCTGATTTCGATGCCGCTGAGCTGGGCGGAAAGGCGGTGGATCAGGAAGAAGGCGAGGCTTCCAAGGAGAGGAAAAACAATCGCGCCGCTCCATTTCCTTTTGAGTTTCCCGGTAATCAAATCGCCTGCCACCACCACGAGCAACGCCAGGATCGGGCCGAGGATCATCCATGCTCCGGCCGAGAGGATGGCGCCGCCGTGGTTTTGCAATAAAGGAGCGAACACGACCAAGGCAAAGAAACCGTAGGCCACCGAGGGAATGGCGGCGAGGATTTCAATGACCGGTTTCACAATCTGCCGCACCTTGAACGGAAGCAGGTCGCTCAGACAAACCGATGCCGCGATGCCGAGCGGAACGGCCACCACCACCGCACCGAGCGTCACCAAACCCGTGCCCATGAAAATAGGCAGCGCGCCAAACTCGGCCGGTTCACCGGAGGGATACCATCGGGTGCTTGTGAAGAATTCCTTGAAACCCTCCAGCCTAAAGAATGGGATCGCATCCTTGAGGATAAAATAAAAAATGAAGAATACGGCAAGCGTGGAGAGTGAAGTGATTAGAAAAAGGAAGCTCTTCCCCATCCATGCCCCGATGTATTTCCGGCGGCTGGCGGCATCGCTTAAAATCAGGCTTTGGCTTTTCGTGGTCTGCATGGAGGAGAGCGTGCGGCGGGCGTGTTAGGAAATAATTAGCGAGAGGTTAGAAGAGCATGTCGTCCCGCCTTCAGGCGGGACGACGTACCTTTTAATCTTTCTAATACGCCGTGACCGGAACAAACCCGATTTCCTCAACCATTTCCTGCCCGTCCTCGGTCAGGTGGAGGGTGATGAACTGGAAGAGGGGGCTTCCCAGTTTCGGGTATTGATTGGTGTACATGAACAGCGGGCGGGCAATGGGATATTCGCCGGTCTGCACGGTTTCGCCGGAGGGATAGATGCCGTTGACCGTGAGTGCCTTGACGGTTTTGTCGACGAAGCCGAGACCGGCGTAGCCGATGGCGGCGGGGGTGCTTTGCACGCGCTGGCGGATGGCCCCGTTGGAGCCGACGTATTCGCAGTCCTTGTGGATCTTCTCTTTGTTCATCACCAGCTTGGCGAACGTTTCGTAGGTTCCGCTGTTGGTGTCGCGGGAGATGCTGACGATTTTTTTATCGGGGCCGCCGACCTGGTTCCAGTTGCTGATTTCGCCGAGGTAAATCTTGCGCACCTGCTCGACCGTCAGATTTTGGACGGGGTTAGAAGGGTGAACGAGAATCGGAAGACCATCGAGTGCGACGACATGCGCAACCGGTTGGAGGCCTTGGTCGGCGGCGGCTTTGAATTCAGTATCCTTCATGGGGCGGGACATGGCGGCGACATCGCAGGTGCTGTTGACAAGGCTTTTGGCCCCATTGCCGCTGCCGGATTCGGAGACGGTGATGTTGATGTCGGGGTGGGCCGCCATGAAGTATTCGGCGAAGGCTTTTGCGATGGGTCCCACGGTGGTGGAACCATCAATGACGATCTTGTCGGCGGCACTGGCGAAGCCGGCGATGGTGGTTGCAGTGATGAAGGCAAGAATTTGTTTTTTCATTTCAATCTACTCCTGGTTGTTTGCGCTTCTCCATTGAAGCGGTACCTACCTTGGAGGGATTGAGTTAGAGGAGTGTGATTCGTTCGTTAGGAAGTAGTGAGAATCAGGATGAAGGTACTTCCACTATTTTGTGGTAGTACGGCGCTCTCGGCTCCCAGCCCGCCGCTTGGTGAGTGCGCGAACCGTGAAGCCGGGCGTGTGCGCAGGTCGGGCGGAACCCCAAGCTGTGGTGCTGTGGTGTCAGTCCTATTATATTAGTGCTTTTCTCAGATCGAATAGCTGCCCGCTATCTGCCTCTTCGACTTCTCGGACAAAC
>JAOZKS010000369.1 GCA_029935255.1 Pontiella sp. | reverse complement strand
CACAGGGCACCGTACTGTGCAATGACGACGAAGAATCGATCGGTGCCCTGATCGTTCTTCGCGACATCACCCAACTGCGCCATCTGGAAACCGTTCGCGCGGATTTTGTGGCCAATGTATCCCACGAGCTCAAAACGCCGATCACCTCCATCAAAGGTTTTGTCGAAACCCTGCTTTCCGACGACTGGAACCACAACCCCGACACCCTGCGCTTTCTGGAAATAATCAGCCAGCAGGCCGGACGCCTCAACGCCATCATCGACGACCTACTCACCCTTTCACGCCTGGAGCAAAAGGATGGGCTCGTGATGCAGGAACCCACCCTGCTCGCACCCGTACTCGACAACGCCAGCCACCTGTGCCAGCTCCAAGCCGGGGAAAAGAAGATTACCATCCACATAGAATGCCCCAGCGATTTAAAACCAACGATCAACGCTCCGCTGCTGGAGCAGGCGATTGTCAATCTGATCATCAACGCCATCAAATACAGCGACCCAGACAAAACCATTCAGATCCACGCTAAAAAAGAAGGCGGTCTTATTTCGATCAGGGTGAAAGACGAAGGCTTCGGCATCGAGCGCAAACACCTCGACCGGCTGTTCGAGCGCTTCTACCGCGTCGACACCGCCCGCAGCCGCAAGCTCGGCGGCACCGGCCTCGGCCTCTCCATCGTCAAGCACATCGTCCAGGCGCACGACGGCACCATTCAGGTCGAAAGCACACTTGGAACGGGAACGGTATTCACCATCGTTCTCACCGTTTCGGAAAAACTGTAGCCGCGATCCCGACCTACCCCGTAAATCTGGACGGAAAATAAATTGAGGATCGGGAAGTGTAGCGAACGCTTAAATCCGAGGCATGCCCGGTGTCCATAGAAGCACGGTTCCTCCAAGGCTTTCCGATCCTTTTGGCGAGAAGCTTTCATAGAGATAGAGTTCGAGGATCAGCAGAGCCGATAGCGCCTCCAGCGTGTTGATCAGATTTGCTTTTTCAAAATTATTGTTACGATGATATTTGATATCCTGAAAAGCGTTCCACCATTCAAGCCTACCGCCAGATCCATTCCATCCGGCAAAAGGATGCACAGTGCGAAGGAACCGGTTTACATGAACCGGAGTCGAATGCATCTTCGGAAACTTTTTCAATAGGGTTGGTTTGTAATGACCCATGTTTGCAGCCTGATTTTTCGAATCGATGGTTTTGCAGATCTTCTTGAAAAGCGCTTCACATTCCGTGTTGATACAGACGATCTGCTGTGCAAATTCAATGGAGCAGGTTGCATCGTTGCTTTTGGTGCATCCGAGATAACGCGCGGTGGCGTAGAAGTCAGCTTCCAGTTTTAGAAAATATTGCCAGTAAGAATTATCGAGAGCTGTTTTCTTTTTGGACCCTTGTTTGGACATAACCTACTCCTTCCTTAAAACATGAATAAATAATGGAGCAAAACTATACCGAATGATTCCTTCCATAGGAAGCTTTCCATTAACCGCAACCACCCTTGGAACATAGCGGAAATATAATTTCCCAAAGGGACATAGCGACCAAGGGAAACGGTTCAACACACGAAAAAATCGTGCAGACCCCGTGCATTTTTTCCATTTCTCAAATTCCATTTCACCCTCAATCAACGTATAAGCGCGCAATGAAAGTTCCAAAACAACTCAAAGCCTTGATCGACGATGGACTTGTGGATGAAGTCCTCCGGCAGTTAATGAGCGGCAAGGAAGCGACTATTTTCATCGTCCGCTGCGGCTCTGAAATTCGCTGCGCCAAGGTCTATAAGGACGCATCCAAACGTAGCTTCAAAAAGGCGGTTCAATACCGGGAAGGACGTCATGTGCGTAATTCCCGCCGAGGACGTGCCATGGCCAAAGGCTCTAAGTTCGGAAAAAAGGAACAGGAAGAAATCTGGCAGAATGCGGAAGTCGACGCGCTCTACCTGCTTGCGAATGCCAACGTACGCGTGCCCAAACCCTATGGCTGCTTCGACGGCGTATTGCTGATGGAACTGATTACCGATGCCGAGAGCGGCGTAGCTCCCCGGCTGAACGACGTCTCCATGACGGCCGAACAGGCCCGGAAAGACCATGCAACCCTCATGACAAACGTCGTTCGCATGCTCTGTGCCGGAATCGTCCACGGCGACCTGTCGGAATTCAATGTGCTGATCAACGAATCCGGCCCCGTCATCATCGACCTGCCGCAAGCGGTCAACGCCGCAGGCAACAACAACGCGCGATCCATGCTCGCCCGCGACGTCAACAATATGACCGCGTATTACGGCCGTTTCGCTCCCGACCTGCTCAAAAGCAAACACGCCAAAGAAATCTGGGCGCATTATGAAGCCGGCACGCTTTCCCCCGACACCAAACTCACCGGACGCTTCAAAGAGTGCCGGAAAACAGCCGATGTAAAGGGCGTACTGAACGAAGTGGAATTTGCCGCCAAAGAAAATGAAGAACGCCAACACCGGCTCCGTGAACGGGAGCGACTGGAAAAAGAACAGCATCCTGAACCTTCGCGAAAAAAGAAAAACGGAAAACACCGCCGCCGAAGAAGATGAAATCGCTCCTGCTATTTACAGATGGAAGTGCGCATCCGACATCCCGGATCGGTTATGGGGCCTTTCTTGCGATACCTGATTTAAACGTCGATTTCCAAGCATTGGAAAACCGCGTGCAGCTTAAACGATTTGAAGAGACATCCTCCACCCAACTGGAAATCGAAACCCTCATTTGGGCACTCCGCGCGCAAGCAACGCAAAGCATAATTTCCACAGGCCGCGAAACGATAATTTCCGCAGGAAATAATGAACGAAGTGAATGCTTCACCCAGCCCCGAACCGTCACCCTGTATACCGACTCCCAAAACATCATCAGCCTACCGGATCGCCGTGAAAGGATGGA
>JAOZKS010000368.1 GCA_029935255.1 Pontiella sp. | reverse complement strand
ACATCTTCATGGCAACGAATAGTTCAGTGAGTGATTGCACAATAGCTGACAATACGGGGTTTGACATCGGGGGTGGTATACTCATCGAAAACGGCGGGAAGGTCTGCAAAACATTACTTATTCGAAATACGGCCCTTCTCGGCGGGGGGGTTGCAATTAATCGGGATGGATTCCTGTCCCAATGCGTAGTATCAGACAACTCTGCCACAGAATACGGAGGAGGTATCCTAGCAGGATACGGAGTAATTAATGAATGCATCCTCTCCAACAATACGGCAGGTTTTCAAGGAGGAGGGATTCTTACGTACTATGCTTCTTTAGATCGCTGTCAGGTGATAGGCAATCAATCCATGACAGGCGGCGGTTTATTTTTTATGGCGGCGAGTTCTGTCCAAAACAGTCTAATAGCCGACAACCTCGCTACCAACGGGGGCGGGATATATATCCGCACAGCACTCACCTCAGTCAACAGCTGCACCATTACACAGAACCATGCCGATAATTCCGGCGGTGGCGTGTACGCACTCGACCCCATGTATGTACTTAAAAATTGTATTGTGTGGAATAATTCTGCAGGCAATGACTCCCCTGATCTACGCTGTTCTACAGTATATAACAGTTGCGCAGGAAACCTCGTTGTTGCTGGGTTCAACAACAATATCTCAAGCGATCCTCTTTTCCTGAACCCAATAAATGCCGACTTCCGTCTCTCTCCCGAATCCCCCTGCATCAATTCGGGAAACAACAACTTCGTTGTCGAAACAAGCGATATCGATAACCTTCCTCGCATCCAATACGGTACCATAGATATGGGGTGCCATGAATTTAAGGATTCCATCTGGCTCCCCGCAGAAATCCACGCCCAAACGACCCTGACACAAACAACAAATATTTTGCTCAACATATATAATTCTGGTTCAACAAATATTGAATGGTCTGTCATGGCCGGAGCCAACTGGCTTTCTATTGCTCCAAACCATGGAATCCTTAACGGAAACTCTAAAACAACCGTCGCTCTTACATTACATCCCACCGGACTCAATTACGGAACGCATAGAACAACCAACGACTTTCATTTCATCGGTATAGGTACGCGTTTGCAAAAAATTATTTTTGATGTCTTCCCTCCCGAAACTTACGTAGCCACAAATGGTCTGCACATCTTTCCTTTCGAGACTCTCTCGCATGCGGCGACGAACATACAAACTGCTGCCGATGCCACTCTTTCTGGAGGCACTATCTGGATTAACGAGGGATCCTATGATACCGGGCAGAAGCCCACCCCAGGATTCATCGATTCAAGTCGGATTGTTATTAAAAATAAAAACCTCATTTCACTAAGCGGTCCAGAAAAAACCCTTATAAAAGGATATATTGATCCCTTAAGCGGCTCAGAACTTTTCACTGGAACAAACAGTATTCGCTGTGTTTTTGCTACGGATTCTATAATTTCTGGGTTCACATTCTGCAACGGGCAATCCCAAGTCAGGCATATCGAATCATACCGAGCATCAGGCATTACGCTAGATCGCGGATATCTCGAAAACTGCATTGTCACAGACAATGATGGATTCGGAGGGACGGGGATCGAAGGTTCTGTTTCAAACTGTGTGTTCAGCAACAACAGCGGAGGCGGGCTTTCCATTCAATCCGGTTCTGTTTCACAAAGTATATTCACTGGAAATTCAGGAGGGAGAGGGGGAGGACTTATTCTTCACGATTCGACGGCAAAACAGGTTGAAGTGAAAAACAACACCTCTTCAAATGATGGCGGCGGAGTCTACATGACTGGCACGGCGAAAATCAGCAAGAGTTCCATCCTCTCCAACACATCCAATCGATACGGAGGGGGAATTGTCGCGAAAGATCACGCTCATTTGGTTAACTGCACAATCTCATCCAACTCAGCAGTCCGCGGGGCAGGAATTTATTTAGCCCACGATTCAGTCGCAGAGCACTGCACTATTACTTCCAACACAGCCTCCCTATACGGCGGAGGAATATGGGTTGGATCGGATCCGGATGTTCACATTCTCAATTCTCTCATCACAGATAATCATGCGCGTTATGGCGGCAGTGCGTATTTAAGATATGCCACAATTTCAAGCTGCACCATAACAAGCAATACCGCCTATCGCGGAGCCTTTCATGGAATAAGCAACACCGTGAACAACTGCATCATCTGGAACAACACCGCCGACAACTCCCCTCCGGATATTTATGGAGAAGGAATCAATCTAAACCATGTTTGTGCGGGAAGTTTTCCAGCATCTATCCCCGCAACCTGCATCACCAACAACCCTTTATTCGAAAATGAAATCACTCAAAACTATGCACTCTCCTCCGACTCTCCCTGCATCGATACGGGAAACAATGCGCTCGTAAAAACCATATATGACCTAGTAGGACAATACCGAACTCTGGATGGCCAAGCGAATGGAACAGCAACCACTGATATGGGTGCCTTTGAATTTCTGAATGAAAATGCAGACTCGGATACCGACGGGCTTCTCGACCCCCTCGAAATCAACCAACTTGGCACCAGTCCAATCTCTGAAAATACCGATGGTGATGCCGCCAGCGACTACGATGAATATATCGCTGATACCGATGGAACGGACTCCAACGACTGGTTCCACATCATCTCTTTCCAGGGGGCGACGGTAAGCTTCCAATCCTCGGAAAATCGGAAATATTCCCTCCTATGGAATACGAATCTAGCCAAAGGCAACTGGATAATCGTCCGAGGGCAGGAACAAGTTCATGGCTCTGGAGGGATCGATACCCTCACCGATCCCTATAACGAACCTTACTTCGACTCCGCCTGTTTCTACCGCGTAGAAGTTGAAACCCCATAAAACCCGATGAGGCTAAACCGCCGATCGTTTTCGGCTCAAAAGCGCCAGACCCGCCAGCAGGATGA
>JAOZKS010000086.1 GCA_029935255.1 Pontiella sp. | reverse complement strand
ATGATAATGAGCGAGAGCCTGAGGTTTACGTGCCGTCAAAATCGAATTCTACAATCCCTTGACTTAGTGCCATTCGGTGCAGTCCTGCAAGTAGACCTTTCTTGCAGCCCTTCCCGAGAAAGCCGTATATGCCGGATGAATAGTCCCCGCAGATAACCATTTTCGCCTCGGAGGGGGCGTTTCTGGTTCGCGAGTGGAAGAGTCCGTGTGGTAGCAGTCGGGCGAGCTCCATGTGTTTCCCATGTTATTTTGGTTGAGAAAATACTCCAAATTTACCCTCACATACTCCAGTATGCTTTGACTTGTTTGGAGCCCTTCTGCATTCGATCCGGGCCCGTTCAGAATGCAGCTTAATAGATGAGACGGGGGCTTTGATTTTGCTCTGGAGGATTTATGGAAACACCTGATGCAGACCCATCAAAAGATTCAACCCGGAGTTCCAACGCGATGACCGATTTGTCATCGACGATGGAGCTTGGGAAAATCAAACAAGTGCTGTCGGTGAAAATGGGGAAATACGATACGCACTACACCAAGATCACCCCGCTGGGCAAAGGCTCGTTTGGCAAGGTGCATAGTGCGCGCGATACGTTGCTGGGGCGCGAGGTGGCGATTAAGTCGCTCAAGGAGCAGTTCCGCGATGAGGATGAGGTGGTTGATCGTTTTCTCAAGGAGGCGCGCGGAACGGCCCAGCTGGAGCATCCAAATATTATGCCGGTGCATGAATTGGGGGTGAGCGATGGGCTGGGCATTTATTTTACAATGAAGAAAGTCGAGGGGGATGATCTCAAGGAGATTCTCGGCCGGCTCGATACGCATACGTCGTTCTATCAGAAAAGATATTCGCTCAACGTGCTACTGGATATCTTTTTAGCGGTTTGTAACGGAATGGCATTTGCCCATAGCAAGGGCGTGATTCATCGAGACCTCAAACCGGCCAATATCATGGTTGGTGAGTTTGGCGAGGTGCTGATTCTGGATTGGGGTCTGGTTAAGAAACTGGATGAAGACGAGGTTTCTGAGAGCAAGGTTCAACTCCGCATGGAGGAGTTGAATGAGGGAGAGCAAACCCTCGATGGCGCCATTTCGGGTACGCCTAATTATATGTCGCCGGAGCAGGCGGAGGGGCGCATCAAGGACATCGATTTCCAGTCTGACGTTTATAGTCTGGGTGCGATCCTATACCATATTCTGACGTACAAGCCGCCGTTCGAGAGGATGCAGCTCAGGAAGTTGCTTGCAAACGTGAAGAGCGGAATATTCCAACCGCCCCGTACTCGTTGCCCTCAGTTGGGAATCCCGCGTGAGATGGAGGCGATATGTCTTAAGGCCATGTCGCTTCTCCCGGTGAGCCGCTACCGGTCGGTTGATGATTTTGCGAAGGATATCCGGAACTATATCGGGAATTTCGAGGTGACGGCTTACCGGTCGCCACGCTGGGTTCATTTTTGGAAAACCTGCAAGCGAAATCCAGTTAAGTCCAGTGTGCTGGCTGCCGTGGTGGTGGCGTTGGGAACTTCTTTCGGGATGCAGCAGGCGATGTTTTTCGGGAGCTATTCCACGAATCTTAATCGGGCTGAAGTTCTTCGGAAAGATGGAGGCCGCTTGGTGGACGAAGCAACAAGGCTGCATGACGAACTTCAGGCTTTTTGTGCCTCAATCGAATTAAAAGGCAAGGCTCCGCAGGAAGTTGAGTTGGAGAAGACGATTTCCGAGATACAAACGGATATCGCGGCGAAGTACAATGTGGCCGATGCCTTATATGAAAGCATCCCGGTGCAATACAAGAATAAGGCCGTCGTTTCTGCGGGATATATCGATATTATGCGGCGGCGTATCCAATATGCGTTACATCGGGAAGACTACGAGCAGGCTAGGGAATGGTTGGAAACGGTGCGGTTGCGGATTGAACAGTCGAGCAGGGGTGCGGATGGATCGGCCGCTCAGGAATTAAACGCGATCCAGCAGCGGATTGATGGCTTCGGCAGTTTGGAGATTGTCGGTTCTGATCGTGTGAAAGAAGTGATTGTTTGGCCGTTGGTCGATGATGGGCCGCGGAAGGTTCAGGGAGATGCCATTAGGCGGGGCGCACTGCCCATTCAGGTGGATACCATCAAAAAAGGTTCCTATCTGTTGATGGTCATGCGGGCTGATGGCGGTTTGATGCCCTATCCTGTTCATATTGGACATGGCGAAAATAAGCGGGTGGAAATAGAGGTTCCCGATAGGGTTCCCGAAGGCATGGTTTATGTGCCGGGCGGGCCGTTCATCTATGGGGGAGAGGAGTCCCGTTTTTATCGGGAGCACCAACGTGATGTGGATGCATTTTTCTGCAAGAAGTATGAGGTGACGTTCGCCGAGTATATCGAGTTCTGGAAAAATCTGGATGATGCCGCCTTCAAGGCGGCCTACATGAGCCGGGTTCGATTCCTGCAAACCGACCGGCAGTATAAGGCGGCTTGGAATGAAGCCGGGGCGTTGACGGATGTCCGGTTGAAACTTGATTTTCCCGTGGTGGGAATCACCCGAGAAGCGGCAGAGGCTTTCTGTGAGTGGAAGAGCACACTGGCGGGGGCCAGGATTCGCTTGCCAAGTGCGGTGGAATGGGAAAAGGCTGCCCGCGGGGTGGATGGCCGCCGCTATGTCTGGGGGAATGAATTTTCGATCGAGGCCAACCTGACTCTGACGGCATTCAATGAGAAGGGAAAGGCGCGCTATCCTCTATGGGCACCGCCCGGGAAATTTCCCCGTGACATCACCGTGTACAATGCCTACGACATGGCGGGTAATGTCCGGGAAATGACTTCTACGAAGTTGCCGGACAGCGATACCTTCTATCAGGTCAAGGGGGGAAGCTCCTCCACGCCGCCCAACTTCCTTCCGTGTTGCTATGCGTCCGACACCCCCGTGGTTCCGTCCGATGTCGGGTTTCGCTACATTCAGGAAATCCCGAAAAAATGAGTGTGGGAACGGCGAGTCAATCGAAACAGGCCGCGCGGGCTCTTGCGCTGGCTGAATCCCTGCAGGCGCGGTTTGTTCTGGCTCTGGAAAGACTCGGTGGAGAAGATTTTATTTCATCCGAATGGTTGCGCGATGACGGGCTGCATGGTGGCGGGCGGCGTTTCGGAATCGCCGATGGCAATCTGCTGGCGCGGGCTTCCGTCAATGTTTCGCAGGTGCATTACGACGACATCCCCGAGCGCAAGCTCGATTCCTCCTCGGCTATTTCCACCATTGTCCATCCCCAGCATCCCTGTGCGCCCTCGGTGCATATCCACATCAGCTGGACAGAACTGAAGAGTGGGCCGGGCTACTGGCGTCTCATGGCGGACCTTAACCCTTCGCAACCCAACTCCGAACAAACCGAACGCTTTCTTGAATGCCTGCGACAAGCCGCCCCCGGCGAGTTTGACGAAGCTGTTCCGCAGGGGGATCGCTATTTTTTCATTCCGGCCCTTGGGCGGCATCGTGGAGTTGCGCACTTCTATCTTGAAAACTTCAACACCGGGGATTTCGAGGGCGACCTTGCCCTGGCACAACGGGTGGGGGAGGCGACCATTGATTCCTATGTCCAACTTCTGGGCGAGGCGGTTGGCGCAGCATCAGTTCCATCCGAAACTGAACGAGCGACACAGCTGGCCTATCACACCCTCTATCTTTTTCAAGTGCTGACGCTTGATCGAGGAACCACCGCCGGCCTGCTGATCCACAATCAAAACGATATGGGAGTTCTGGGTTCTCTGCCGCCGAAGGTTGATAAGAACCTGCTTGCCTCCTGGCGTTCGCGCATGGAAGCGCCGCAGGATCGGTTGCTCGACAAACTGTTGGCCGCACTTCCAAATCACGGTGTTTGCACGATTGATGGAGCGACCAAGCAAAAGCTGGCGAACGCCGTCCGCACGCACTACCAAGCCCATCCCGATGCACTTGATCTCCAAGCATCGGGGAACCGTGTTCCGCCGACCATGGGGAATCATAAATAGAATTGCGGGACTTTGGTGGGATCGATGATCGCGCCCCGCACGGGAACCTCTAGTCTGTCCAGGCGCTCAGGGCGGGGGCGAGCAGTTCGGATTGCGCCGGTTTCTTGAGGTCAATCATGTCGGAAAGGATGTTGAGGGTTTCCTCAAGAACAAGATCGGCTTGGTCGTCATCGTCTTCGTCATCGAGGAATGCGCCGCTCTGGAGATCGTCCAGTTCCTTCTCCGTTTCAGCTTCGGTAATGCGGGTTTCGAGGGCGAGGGAAACCGTTTTGTTCTCGAAGCGTTCTTTTAGCCGGTCACGTTTTTGAAAGTAGGCCGTGAACTCGGGGTCGGATTCAATGCGTTCTTTCGACTGCGTCGCGAGCAGGGGAACCATTTCGGTGAGCCCGTTGCTGGGGCGGTACATGGCCGGGCGGATGGTGTCCCACGGCAGGGCGTGTTTTAGGGAGTCTTCACCAATGTCCATCACGTCGAGATATGAGGGAATAATGATATCCGGTGTGACCCCTTTGAGCTGGGTGGATCCGCCGTTGATGCGGTAGAAACCGGCGGTGGTCAACTTGAGCGATCCTCGTCGTTTTCCGCCGAGTGGCATGAGGGTTTGCACGGTGCCTTTTCCGTGGGTCTGCTTGTCGCCCACAATGATGGCGCGCTTATAGTCCTGCAAGGCCGCAGCAAGAATTTCGGAAGCCGATGCACTGAGACGATTGACGAGCACAATCATCGGGCCGTCGTAGTTAACTTCTGGGTCGGCATCGGGAAGCACCTGGATGCCGTTGCGTTCCTTGACCTGCACGATGGGCCCCGAGGAGATGAACAAGCCTGAAATTTCGATGGCTTCAAGCAGGGAGCCTCCGCCATTGTTGCGCAGATCCAGAATCAGTCCTTCAATGCCTTCGAGCATCAGCGCGTCGATGAGGCGGCGGATGTCGGTCGAGGCGCGGCGGGCATCCTTTTCCTTGTTGCTGGTGGCTTTGAAGTCGGCATAGAAGTCGGGGAGGGTGATGACTCCGAGTCGACGGGGAACGCCGGTGTCGAGTTCGATTTCTTTCACCTCGCTCTTGGCGGCTTGCTCTTCGAGTTTTACTTCATCGCGCACAAGATCAATTTTTTTGATTCGTGTGCCGGAGCGGTCGGAGGCGGGAATGACGGAGAGCACGACGGTGGAATCCTTTTCGCCGCGAATGATCCGTACGGCTTTGTACAGCGGCCAGTGGAGGATGCTGACGGGTTCCCCGTCCCCTTCGGCGACGGCGATTATTTTGTCGCCGGGCTTGAGGCGGCCATCCTGGTCGGCCGGACCGCCGGGGATGACGCGTACGATTTTGGCTGTACCATCGTCTGGACGAAGCATGGCTCCAATCCCGACGAGCATGAGTTTCATGTTGATATCAAAATCCTCGACGCTGCTCGGCGACATATAGTCGCTGTGCGGATCATAGACGAGGGAGAAGGAGGTGAGGTAGCGCTGGAGCAGCATCTCTTCATCGAACGATGCCATGGTGAGTTCGAATTGCTCGTAGCGTTCCAGAATGAATTCCTCTGGCGTAAGGTCGGCGGTTTCGGCCGTTTCATCGAGCATTTCACCGGCTTCGAGGACGATGTTGGTGACGATGGTTTCGGCGGAGTCGACCGTGTTGGTGGGGGGGGCTTCCTCTTCGTCGATGTAGACCTGTTTGGATACGAGTCGCGCAACGTACTCGTGCTTGATCCGCTTGCGCCAGAGTTCGTTCCATTCTTCCTTGTTGGCCACCCATGGTGCATCTTTTCGATCCCAGAGGAAGGTTTCATCCTTCGTGGTGTCGAAGCCCTGTTCGAGAAGTTCTTCGGTGAAGGTCATACGGTCTTCAATGCGTTCCATCAGGATGGTAAAGGTGCGGGTGGCAAATTCGATATCACCTTTGCGGAGCCTTTTGGAGAGGGTTCTCGAATCGGCGGTAAGTGCATCGATGTCGGATTGAAGGAAGTAGCTGCGCGCGGGGTCGAGCGAGCCGATGAAGAGGTTGAAGGCGTTGGTTGAAATATGTTCGTCGAGCGGGAGCTGGTTCAGATGGAAGAGCGGAAGCGAATAGGCCACGGCCCGGGTGATTTTCTTCACATCGAGATCGGTTTTTCCCACCTCGCAGGTTCCAAACATTGGAAGTGCAAGAAGTGCTGCCGACAAAATGATCATTCTTAGTTTCATATAAATCCTTATCAAAATACTAGAGAATCGCACTCTATCTCTCGCTCAGGCTCAAAACAAGCCCGCTTCTTCAGGAGATTCCCTCATTTTTGTTTTTAACCGATCTTCCAATGGTTGTACCTTCGGCGGCTCAAAACCCATTTTACCTAGGAGTATAGTATGACCACCAAATTGACCGAACGTTCAGAATGGAAAGCCCTCAACACACATTATGCGGATATGAAAGACACGCACCTGCGCGACTTGTTCTCCGACTCCGGCCGCGCGGCGCAGTTTACGCTTCAGGCCGAGGATCTGTTGCTGGACTATTCCAAAAACCGCATCACTTCGGAAACCCGCGACCTACTCGTTAAACTGGCCGAATCGGCTGACCTGAAGAAATGGATCGAAGCCATGTTTACCGGCGAAAAGATCAACGCCACCGAAAACCGCGCCGTCCTGCACATTGCCCTGCGCGCGCCGAAGGATACCGTGATCGAAGTCGATGGCGAAAACGTTGTTCCTGGAATCCATGCCGTGCTCGACCAAATGGCCGCGTTTTCCGAGCGTGTTCGTTCCGGGGATTGGAAAGGCCATACCGGAAAGCCCATCAAAAATATTGTCAACATCGGTATTGGCGGTTCCGACCTCGGTCCGGTCATGGCCTACGAATCGCTCAAGGCCTACTCCCAGCGCAACCTCAATCTGGTCTTTGTCTCCAACGTCGATGGCACGCACATCGCCGAATCCCTCCAAGGACTGGACGCCGCCGAAACGCTCTTTATCGTGGCCTCGAAAACATTCACCACGCAGGAAACCATGACCAACGCGCATTCCGCGCGCGACTGGTGCCTCGCCGCACTCAAGGACGAGTCCGCAATTGCCAAACACTTCGTGGCGCTTTCCACCAATGCCGCCTCCGTTTCCGAATTTGGAATCGATACCGAAAACATGTTCGAATTCTGGGATTGGGTCGGGGGGCGCTATTCCCTGACTTCCGCCATTGGCCTGCCGCTAATGCTGGCCATCGGTGCTGAAAACTATACCGAGCTACTTGCGGGTTATCACAAAATGGACACCCACTTCCGTACTGCGCCATTCGCCGAAAACATGCCGGTTCTCCTCGCGTTGCTCGGCATCTGGTATAACAACTTCTTTGGTGCTGAAACGCAGGCGATCCTGCCGTACGACCAATACATGAGCCGCTTCGCCGCCTACTTCCAGCAGGGCGACATGGAGAGCAACGGAAAAACCACCACCCGCTCCGGCGAAAAAGTCGAGTGGTCGACCGGACCGGTCATCTGGGGCGAACCCGGAACCAATGGGCAACATGCGTTCTACCAGCTCATCCACCAAGGTTCGAAACTCATCCCATGCGACTTCATCGGCTTCTGTAAATCGCAGAATCCAATAGGCGACCACCACGTTAAACTCATGGCCAACTTCTTTGCGCAAACCGAGGCGCTGGCCTTTGGAAAAACCAAGGAATCGCTGGTTGCCGACGGCGAACCCGCCGAGCTGATTCCGCATAAAACCTTCGAAGGCAACCGCCCCACCAACACCCTCATGGCCGAAAAACTGACGCCGTCCGTTTTGGGTCAGCTCATTGCGCTCTATGAACACAAGATCTTCGTGCAGGGTATTGTTTGGGATATCTACTCCTTCGACCAATGGGGTGTTCAGCTTGGTAAAGTCCTTGCGGCAGGAATCCTCCCTGAGCTCGAAGGCGACAGCGCCCTTGCGCACGATGCCTCCACCAACGCGCTCATCGAATACTTCCGCGCCAATAAATAAAGCCTGGCTGCCTGTCGTTCGGAATCAAGTGGCGAGATGCATATTGCCGAGGTGGATGGTTTTGATTCCGTTCGCCTTGGCAATGGACTGCGCTTGCAGCAGACTTTCGAGTGGTGTCGGCGGAGCCTCGTTCCACTGCGCGGTGGGGCGGTAGGCGCTGAAATGCCAGGGGACATCTGGGCCAAGGTTGGCGACGATCCATTGGGTCATGGCATCGAGTTCGGCGGGCGAGTCGTTCCAGCCGGGAATCAGTAGCGTCGTGCCTTCCAGCCAGACCTCCGTTGCTTTTCGAATATGCAGGAGGGTATCGAGCACGGGTTGCAAGCTCGCGCCGCACAGCTTTTTGTAGAACCGATCCGTAAAGGCTTTGAGATCCACGTTGGCGGCATCCATGTGGGAGAAAAATTCCGCGCAGGGCTCCGGCTCGATCCAGCCGTTCGTCACGGCGACGGTCTGGAGCCCCCGTGCATGGCAGGCTTTCGCGGTATCGATCGCGTACTCGAAAAAGACGATCGGTTCGTTGTAGGTAAATGCCACGCTCTCGCATCCATGTCGAATGGCGGCTTCCGCGATTTCTTCGGGGCCGATTGGGGTTCCTTCGATTTCGGGGGAACGACTCAGGCTAAAATTCTGGCAAAAGCCGCAGGTTAGATTGCAGCCTGTGGTTCCGAACGAAAAAACCTTTGAGCCCGGAAGGAAGTGGTATAGCGGCTTCTTTTCAATCGGGTCGACCGCCAATCCGCACGCAAGACCATAGGCGGCGGAAATTAATTGGTTGCCCTCCCGCCGTCGGATGCTGCACAGGCCGTGTTTCCCGTCGTTCAGGCGGCAGTGTCGCGGACAGAGGTCGCACTCAATTTTTCCGTCATCCCGCAGGTGCCAGTATTGCGCCGTTTTCATGGCGGGATAATAACGCTGTTTTTTCAGAAAGGCATCCTTTAATGTCTGGCTATGAGCGAGAACGTTAGAGACCCCGTTGTGGCGGGCCTATTTTATCCATCCGATGGCGATGAGCTTCGCGGTATGATTGAGGATTTTCTTTCTGCCGTTCCTCCTCGGGACGGCCCTCCGCCTAAAGCCCTTGTTGCGCCCCATGCCGGTTATGTTTATTCCGGTCCCATTGCCGCCCATGCGTATGCAACCGTCCGGCCCGACGATATTCATCGGGTCGTGCTCCTCGGGCCTGCTCACCGCGTGTTGCTGGACGGAGTCGCGGCATCTTCCGCTTCCGCATGGCGTACGCCGCTGGGCGATGTTCCGGTGGAGGCTCCCCCGGGGCTTCCGGTCATCGATGCCGCCCATGCGGAGGAACACAGTCTTGAAGTTCAGCTTCCGTTTCTACAGCTCGTTCTGGGCGACTTCACGCTGATCCCGCTGGTGGTCGGTTCTGCTGCGCAGGAAGAAATTTCCGAGATCCTTGCATCGCTGTGGGGCGGGGCCGAAACGCTAGTTGTCGTGAGTTCCGATCTCAGCCACTATGAAAACGATGAAACCGCACGTCGGATGGATTCCGCTACGTCGCAGGCTATCGTGAATCTTGATTCAAACGGTCTTGGGGAAAACAGCGCCTGCGGTCGCGTGCCGGTCGCCGGACTACTGCATCTGGCAAAACAAAAAGGAATGCGTGCCGAACTCGTCGACCTGC
>JAOZKS010000367.1 GCA_029935255.1 Pontiella sp. | reverse complement strand
ATCACCAGTCCGGTGGCGGTGGTGATGAGGGCCTCGCCAATGTTTCCGGCGAGCAGCTCGGGCTTGCCCATGCCAGTGGTACCCATGGTGTTGAAGGCCTTGATCATGCCCGATACCGTTCCAAGCAGACCGAGCATGGGGGAGCTCGCCCCGATGATGGAGAGATAGTCGATCGGCTTCATGAGCTTGGACATTTGCTCCACCGAAGCCTCCTCTACCGAGGCGTGGACCTTCTGGAAATTAATCTCCTCTTCGCCATCCAGGCAGCGTTCGAGTCCGGCCCCGAAGGTGTTGGCGAACATGGAAGGATTCTTACGGCAGTAGATGAGCGCCGTCTTGCATTTTTTATCGAGCATCATCTGGATGAGCTCCGGCATCATTTCGGTATGCAGCAGGGTTTTGGCCCGCAGCGATACAAAGTTCTGGATGATGAGCGCCACCATGAAGAACGAAAACCCGCCGAGCGGCCACATGGCCCAGCCCCCGGTTTTGATCAGCTGGAGCAGGTTGGTTTTCTGGACGGCATCGGCTGCGGCCTCGCCCTGACCGAAGGCGGCGCCCGCTGCCATGAGCAGTATGGTCATCGTTAAGAGTGTCTTTTTCATATTTGTTTCCTCGGGTTGCCTATTGAGTCGGTTCGTTTTCGGATACTAGTTCGGTGTAGAGCTTGCCGGCATCGGCGGCGATGTGGGTTCCGGCATAGATGCTTTTGACCTGCCGGGCGGTGTTGAGCGCCGAGTTGGTCATGGCCAGATCGAGATAGAGATGCGCGCTGAGCAGTTCGCCGGGGCCCAGCCATTCCACCTCGTTCCCGTGCTCGGCGATGATGCCGACGACGGTCTGCATCGCTTCCCGGGCTTGGCCCTGCGCACGCTGGATGCAGGCTTGCAGATAGCGTTTCGCGGCTTCGGATTCTATCTCCCCGTGCAGTTTTCCCGCCGTCGAGAAATCCCCTTCGGCGAGGGCGGCCAGTGCCTTGCATACCTGTCCCTGCAGCGCCAGCCCGGGGTCGAGTCGGGTGGCGAGCAGGAGGTCCGCGGATTTTCGGACCTTTGAAAATTCGCCTTGGCTGAAACGGGATTTCATCTGCATCACGAAGGCGGGCTGCAGGTTGTTTTCAACGGGCATGTATTGCGCAAAGGATTCGAGCACAGGATCGAGCACGCTCAGCACCGTGGCATAGTCGCCCTCGTTGAAGGCGGCTTCGCAAGCTTCGGCATCATACTTCGGGTAAAACTCGAAGCGGCGGATTTTATCGATGCCGACCGTCATGCTCTTGTCGGATTTGAAGGGCTGGAAGGTGACCTTGCCGTCTTCGAGCGACTGGAGGAACACTTTGATTTGTTTTCCATTGATCGCCTCAAGCCGCGCCGGCGTGCCGGTCTGAACCGCCGCCTCGTCTTGCGCGAAGGCGGAGAGGACCAGCAACGTAAGGAGGGTTGCTATTTTCTTCATGATGCATCCTCCGGGGTCTCGGCAGGTTCGGCGGAAGGCCCTTCGACGCGGATGGCGATGTTCGTGGTGCCGCCGGTTTCAATGTAGGTTTCGATCTCGGACACTTCCGCCGCGCCCAGTGCCGTGCGGGCCTTTTCGGCCTGCGGCAGGTCGTTGACGTAGGGATCGAACAGCATGGCGCGGTAGGTGTTGCGCTTGTCGTTTTCGAGCCCCATTTTTTCTAGGCAGCGGGCAGAGGCGAGGTAGCCTTCGGCGGCCCAGTGGCCACCGGCGTGGCCTTTGTATTGGAAGTAGGCACGCTGGTAGAACCCGAAGGCCTTGCGTGGATCGTCGGCGGCTTCCTCGACGAGGCCGAGCTGGAAGGTGGCTTGCGCGACCGGTTCGCCGCGCCACGAGGGAACGTTGAGCAAGTTCATGTTGGCCTCGCGGGCTTCGTCGATTTTGCCTTGGTCGAGCAGGATCTGCGCTTTCATAAGCTGTGCCCAGGCCACGTCGGGTTCGGTGCCGTAGGTTTCCTGCGCCTCCTCGACGGTGGCCAGCGCCCCTTCGTAGTCCTTTTGGGCATATTGCCCGTAGCCGCGCAGTTTATACGCCGCGCGCATGTAGTCGGAGTCTTCGAATTTGATGATGAAAATGCGTAGCAACTCTTCGGCGCGGGAATAGTCTTTGATCTCGAAGGAGGCGTCGCAGAGGCAGGCGAGCACCGGCGGCGAGGCGTTTTCAAGATCCGGAAGTTCGATCAACAGCTGCTTGCCGAGTTCGATTTCGGTGCGGTCGATTTTGGCGAGGGTGACGCGCAGGCGCAGTTTCAAGACGGGGTCTTCGGCGGTTTCGAGCGCGGCCTGCAGGTCGGCCCTAAGCCGGGCCTGCTGTTCGCTGTCGAGATAGATGGCGACCACCTTGACGAGCTCGGCGATCATCAGATCCACCCCGTCCTGGCGCACATCCCCGCCATACTTCACGATGGCATCCACATAGGTGGCCACGGCTTCGTCGAAAAGCTTTTGCTGGATCTTGGTCTTGCCGATCCAGAACAGGGCTTTGGCGATATCCGCGTCAGCCTGCCAGACATCGAGGTAGGCTTCGACGACGCGGACAATGTCGTCATACTTGTCTTCGGCTTCGTAGACCTCGGCCATCTGGAAGACGGCGTAGGTGGCCTGGGTTACTTTCTTGGCGGCGGCCATGGCGCGGTTGTAGTCGGCGATGGCTTTGTCGAGCAGCCCTTTCGATCCGTAGATGTCGCCGCGCATGCTGCACGCTTCGGGAAAGACGCTGGAATCGGGATAGGTGTTGATGACGAAGGCGAAGCGAGCGAGCGCCTCGTCGTATTTTTCCATGCCGAACAGGCAGACCCCGGCCTGGAAGTGGCTTTCATCGACGTAGGTCTCGGTGGAGAAGCGCTTGATGTAACTTTCAAAATCGGGATAGGCATCGGCATATTTTTGCAGGAAAAGCTTGGCCATGGCA
>JAOZKS010000085.1 GCA_029935255.1 Pontiella sp. | reverse complement strand
GGTAGAAGTTGATGTGGAGCCTGAAAAGGTGGTGGCCGTGGTTGAACCGATCGAAGAACATATCGAAATCACCCAGCCCGCTTCCGCAACGAATCTCGACGAGGTGGACGAATCGGTGGAAGAAGCGAAGGAAACGAACGCAGGGTCGCTGGACTGGCTCGATGGTCATTTGGATTTACTCAACAAACTAAAATAGTAGATAAACCAGAAAACAAAGGAGATAGTCATGGATAACGATAATGTACAGATATTCTATGATGGAAACGGAAATGCGGTTGCGGTTCAGATGCCGATCTCGGACTACGAGAAAATCATCAAAAGCGCAAAAGATGCCGTAACGGCCAAGGATGCAATCCAGAAAGCCGTCGATGCTCTTCAGGGCATTCTTTAGACCTTTTTCATCCCTCCCCGGCTTTCCAATGCCTAGAAGAATTCAGGCATTGGAAGGCCCTCTTTTTTTTCTCGCGCAAATTTTGAAGAGAAACGTCCGCAACCTGTCCATATATTAGGATTGTGAGCGTTTTATTCTCAACAGAAGGGCTGGTATCAGGCCTTGGATTTCCAAGGGTTTGAAAAGTCCGCATCGAGAACAGAGGTCTGGAGTGCATGAAAAGAGCAAGGTTAGCGAAGCTAGTGGTCGGGGTGGTGGTTTTAACCGCTGGATTGGACTCTCTTGCGGTGCCGGGCAAGGCGAGCGCAAAAATTGATCGCCTTATACTTTCCAAGCTTGATGATCTAGGCATTCCCCCCTCCGATCCCTGCACCGACGAAGTATTCCTTCGCCGCGTTTACCTCGACATGATCGGCACATTGCCCTCCGCTGTGGAAGTACGAAATTTTCTGGAGAGCAAGGGCTCCAATAAGCGCGGCGACCTCATTGAAGAGCTCTTTGATCGCAGCGAGTTCTCCAGCTATTGGGCCCTGAAATGGTGCGATCTCCTTCGCGTTAAGGCCGAGTTTCCGAGCAACCTATGGCCGAATGCCGTTCAGGCCTACCACCGCTGGGTGCAAACGGCTTTGGCCTGCAACATGCCCTACGACCACTTCGCTCGCGAGTTACTCACTTCCAGCGGTAGCAACTTCCGCGTTGCCCCCGTCAATTTTTATCGCGCCGTGCCCAAACGCGAAGGCGAAGAGATTTCCCAAATTGTGGCCCTGACCTTCATGGGTATGCGCACCGATGGCTGGGAACGTGATAAACGACTTGGCATGGCAGCCTTTTTCGGAAACGTAGGCTACAAGAAAACCGCTGAGTGGAAGGAGGAAATTGTCTATTTCGATCCCTCCAAGCAGTTTCTCAATCCTGAAACGAACGATCCGGTTGTTCCGCGATTTCCCAACGGGGATGCGGCCACATTTCCCGCAGATCAGGATCCGCGGGTTGTCTTCACCGACTGGCTCGTCGATAGCGAAATCTTTGCGCAAAGCATCGTCAACCGTGTTTGGTACTGGTTGATGGGGCGCGGCATCGTTCATGAACCGGACGACTTCCGCGAGGACAATCCCCCTCAGAATCAGGAGCTGATGAATTTTCTCGCCAGAGAATTCGTTTCCAATGACTACGACCTGCGGCATATCTACCGGATTATCCTGAATTCAAAAACCTATCAACGTTCCTCCATTCATAACGAAGGAAACCTATCCGATGAAGTCAATTTTTCGCACTATCAAGTTCGCCGGCTCGATGCCGAAGTATTGATCGACGCCATCTGCCAAATCACCCGCACCACCGAGTCCTATTCCAGCCAGATTCCGGAACCTTTTACCTTTATCCCCGAAAACCAACGCTCCATCATGCTCGCCGACGGCAGCATCACCAGTCCGTTCCTCGACCTCTACGGCCGTCCGCCGCGCGACTCCGGCTATGAATCCGAGCGAAACAATACGCCATCGAGCTCCCAGAAGCTACACCTGCTCAACTCCACGCACATTCAATTGAAAATCATGAAAAACCAGCAGCTACTGGGCATGTACTATCAACAGCCACCCAATAAAGGCGGAAAGCAGCAAAAAAACAAGAAGCCGAAGGTGGCCTATAGAACACCTGAAAAAACACTGGACAGAATGTACCTGAGCATCCTTTCCCGCTTTCCGACCCAAGAGGAACGGGAGGTTGCGATGATGTATTTCCGGGAGAGCAAGTTGAACCGCCGCGATGCGGCCACCGATATTGTTTGGGCCTTGCTGAACACCAAGGAGTTTATCTACAGGCATTAAAAGTTGAAGGAGATCGGCCATGAACACGCAAGACTATATAAATGCATTCGGAAATCTAACCCGGCGCGATATGCTTCGCTACAGTGCCGCCGGCATCGGCGGCCTTGCTCTCGGCTCGCCGTTGCAAGCCTCTGCCGTCAAGCCGGGAAAGGCTAAAGCCGTTATACAGATTTGGATGTGGGGCGGCCCCTCGCATCTTGACACCTTCGATCCCAAGCCGGAGGCCGGGGCCGACTACTGCGGTCCCTACACCGCACCGATCGCCACCAATGTGGACGGCATACAAATTTGCCAGCGCCTTCCTTTGCTCGCCAAGCAGGCCGATAAATATTCCATTATCCGTAGCATGACCCACGGTGTGAACGGCCATGAAACCGCATCCTACATAACCCAGACCGGTCGTCTGGCCGGCACCGGCGATGTCTTCCCCTGTGCCGGTGCGGTGGTTTCGCGTTTCAAGGGGGTCGATGCCGGCTACAAAGGATTACTTCCCCCATACATCGTGCTCACCAAGCCGCAGGGCCGGTTTTCCGAATCCGGCTTCATGGGCCTGCGCTACAAACCTTTCGCCACCGGCGGAAAACCGAGCGCCTCGGTCTTCTCGGTAGAGGGGGTTGTTCAGAAGGGAATCACGCAGGCTCGGCAACAGGAGCGGCGTCAATTGCTTCACGACCTCGAAACCTATGGCCGCAAGATGAACGGCAATTCTTCGTTTGCAAAAATGGATCGTTGTGAGGAGCAGGCTTACGAACTTATTCTCGGCGATGCCGGGAAGGTATTCGATGTTAAAACGGAAGATGCCAACCTACGCGAACGCTACGGCCGTTCCGACTTTGGAGCATCCTGTCTGATTGCCCGGCGTCTGGTGGAACAGGGCGTTCCATACGTCACGATCAACTATGGCGGATGGGATACCCACAAGAAACATTTCGACATTATGAGCAATAAGCTGACCGAGTTGGACCGTGGGTTTTCCACGCTGCTCGAAGACCTCGCCGATCGGGGCCTGCTCGAGAGCACCATCGTCTGGTGGGGCGGCGAATTTGGCCGAGGCCCCAAGATTCAGTGGAGCGCCCCATGGAACGGCGGCCGCAGCCACTTCGGCAAGTGTTTTACCCATGTGGTGGCTGGTGGTGGATTCCAAGGCGGACAGGTGATTGGTGCATCCAATGAAAAGGGCATGGAAGTGGCTGACCGACCGGTGTACCCATGGGATCTGATCGGGAGCATGTACGAGCAACTTGGCATCGACACCACCGCACAGCTTCCGCATCCGCAGGGGCTCGATGTCCGAGTCAGCCCAACCGAGGCCGACGGCATGACCTTTGGTGGACGGTTACGGGAAATCATGTCATGAAAATCATACTGAAGCTCGCCGCCGGTTTACTTCTGGCAGGAACGGCGCATGCGGCACCCCCGCACATTGGCTATGCCTTCCCGGCGGGCGGACAGCAAGGAACCACCTTCCGGGTAATGATCGGTGGCCAGCATCTGCAAGGTTCCACCAATGTGTTTGTGACTGGCGAAGGGGTCTCCGTCAACATCGTCAAGTTTACCCGAAAGTACGAACCCAAACGCTATCGGCAGCTGCAGAAAAACATAAAAAACAACGAAGCCATGATGGAGGGCAAGGAGGGTGCGGAGCTGGAAAAACTCCAAAAGCGAATCACCCAGGCCGAAAAATTATTAGCTATTGCCGAGCTTCCCGAAAAAAAGGGGAATAAGAAAGGGGGCTATAAGCTGGAGGCAAAGGAACAGTTCAATCCTCAGATCGAAGACCGTTTGCGCGTTGATGTAACCATCGCAAAGAACGCACCGCCCGGCGAACATGAACTGCGCGTCTACACCCCCGGCGGGCTATCCAACCCCATCTATTTCCAAGTGGGCACACTTTCCGAAGTGCGGGAAATCGAGCCCAATGACGACCACATGAATCCGAACCTTCAGGAGGTGCCCGTTCCGGCTATGATCAATGGCCAAGTCCGCCCCGGCGACATCGACCATTTTCGGTTCAAGGCACTCAAAGGGCAATCCATCGTGGTGGATGTGGGGGCCCGGAAAATCATTCCCTATCTCGCCGATGCCGTTCCCGGTTGGTTCCAGGCGATCGTCGCGCTCTACGACGAGGAGGGCAACGAGGTGGCCTATCAGGATGACTACAAGTTCAATCCCGATCCTGTTCTCTTCTTCGATGTCCCGGCAGCGGGAACCTACACGCTCTCCATCAAGGATGCCATTTACCGCGGTCGCGAGGACTTTGTCTATCGTATCGCCATTGGCGAGCTCCCTTTCGTCACCAGTATCTTTCCACTGGGTGCCGAGCAGGGCAAGGCCGTCGATATTGCATTGAGTGGAAAAAATCTGCCTAAAACCCGGCTCACCGGAAAGCTACCGAACAACGGGTACGAAGTGCGCCACATCTCCGTCAGGAAATCGGGCTATCGTTCCAACTCGATGCCCTTCGCCATCGGTGAAATGAAGGAAATCCTCGAGGTTGAACCCAACAACTCCGCGGAAGAGGCGCAGCCCGTCCGGAAGCCGCTCATCATCAATGGCCGCATCCAGCAGGTGGGCGATGTCGATGTGTTCGGATTCCATGGGAAGAAGGGCGATTCGCTTTCGGTGGAGGTCATTGCACGTCGGCTCAATTCTCCACTCGACTCCGTCATCACCCTCACCGGGCCGGAGCTCGAAAAACCAGTGCGCATCGACGACTATGTGGATAGTTCCGGGCATCTCTTTCTCGGTTCCGGCTTGGTCACGCACCACGCCGACTCGTACATGCTGCACGAACTTCCCGGCACAGGAACCTACTATGTGCAGATTGGCGACACGCAGGCCAAAGGCGGGCACGACTATGGCTACCGTCTGCGCATCAGTCCTTCCAACCCCGATTTCAAATTACGCATGGAACCCTCCGGTCTGCACATTGCGCCGGGAGGAACAGCCGCTTTCAGCGTCCGTGCACTCCGCATGGACGGCTTCAATGAACGGATCAAACTCCAAGTCAAAAACCTACCCTCCGGGTTCGAAATGAGCAAAGCCATCATTCCACCCGGAACCGATACCATCCGATTCACCATCACCGCCCCGAAAGAGATCTCCAAAAAGGCCGTCAGTCCCGAAATCACGGGTTTGGCGATTATTGATGGCCGCCCCGTTACCCGTCCCGCCATCCCGGTCGACGACACGATGCAGGCCTTCCTCTATCGCCACCTGGTCCCTGCCCAGGAACTGGTGCTTGCTCCGGTATCCGAACCGACACCGCTCACATTCGAGGTGCGGATTCCCAAGTCGGGTGTCATAGAACTTCCCCTTGGAGAAGAAGTGAAACTTACTGTAACGGGTCGGTTCCGGAAAGGAATCACCGGAGCAAAGCTCAAACTAGACCACCCGCCCGAAGGCCTCACGGTCGTCAAAAGCTGGATTGGGCGAAAAAAAGGCAAAGATAAAACGGCCGACGGAAAACCGAAATACGAGAAAGGCATGGCAAGCGGAATGATCATTCTGAAGGCCGAGGAGCCGCTCAAGCTTGGCTTCAAAACCAGTCTCGTGGTTTCGGCGGAGGTTCGGAAAGGAAAAGAGATAACCCTCTATCCCGCTCCCGCCATCCCCATCAAAATCACCAAATCCAAAAAATAGATGGGGCCAGTGCTTCTGAAGAACGGCCGGGGAAGCCTACTTCGTTGTAGAGATTTCAATATTATCGATACAAGCCAACCCAAGGTGGCGAGGGGTGCCTTCGAATCCGAAATATAGACGGCTAAGATTCCACATCGCTTTCGTTCGCGCATCCACGACGGGGGCATCCTTAAAGTGTTCGGACACAATGATTTTTTGGGAACTATTCTTAATTTCCACAAACGACTCGAACGAATCGGGCTTTTCGAGTTTTTTTGTGACCAAGGTAAAATGGAGCCAGTCGGATATGGAGATGGCATCCCCCTGCGGGCGCTCGATGATGGCGGGCGCCTCGATCCCTTCCACGGACCGCTTGCCCGGAAGGGCTCCAATTAGTTTCCAGGTTCCTTCGGGTTCGACTTCCAGTTGAACCGTCCATCGGCTTTTGGAGGCGAGATAGGAGTTTCCCAGAAAAACCGTTAGCACTTGTTTGTTCGCAACGGGTTCCTCCGAAGTAATCCCCACTCTGAAATCAAAGTCCAACGTCCAGGTTGTGCCCGGCAACCAGCGCAACCCATCGGCCCCGGCCAAGTGGAGCGACCGGTCGGATACCTGAATAACCAATGCTTTGTCGCCTGCCGCCTCCGTTGCGCCAAGCTCGTCAAAAACCGAAAAAACCGAAGAGTTTTTTATGTTAGGGGATACTTTCCATCCCCGCTGGCCCGCGATGGAACCCGTCGTGAAAGTATTAAAATCATATTTAACGTGTTCCGCGAGGCCTGCCGAATGCAACCCCGCCAAAAAACACAGCACAACCAAATTTAAACCCTTCACCTTCATTCCCTTGCTCCTTGATTTCCCGAAAAACATACAGGAAATCAGGGAGAATAAAATACCCGATTTCGGCACTTTTTATATTAGCGGCCTTTTCTCCGTTGTGTTGAACTCGCATCTTTCTCACTCTTCTGTCGGTCGGCGGAGGGGAGGTCGATATCCATCAGGTCGCCTTGCGTGCTCAGGAGCAAAAGGCGGAGCTGCTCTTCTATGTGTACGGGGTAGGGCAAGACGCGCATTTGTAAAAGCACCTGCACCTGATTCGGCGTGAGCTTTAACCCTTTGTGTTCGCCCTTCAAAACGAATGAACAACCCTCTTTCCATCCGGAACAACCGTAGGCGGTTTTTCCCTTGATCACCTTTTTTCCGCACAGGGGGCAATCGCCCAGGCGATCCGTATCCAGCTTGGCCGAGGTGCTGTTTTCGATCAGTCCGCGCGTATAGGAATGGATGCCTTCCATGAAAACGGATGCATCGGCCTCGGAACGTTCGATCTTCTTGAGCTGTTCCTCCCACTCGCCCGTCATTTCGGGGGACTTCAACAAGGGGTCGTGAATGAGCGCAATCAGGCAACGCCCCATGTCGGTGGCGCGGATCTGCTTTTTTTTGCGCTGGATATAGTTGCGGCGCAGCAGGGTTTCGATGATGGCCGCGCGGGTGGCTGGCGTACCGATGCCGCGCTCCTTCAGGGCTTCGCGCACGGTGTCGTCATCCACGAGTTTCCCCGCAGATTCCATTGCGCCGAGCAACGTGTTTTCGTTGAAATATTTCGGGGGCTTGGTTTTGCCTTCACGAGTCAAGGGTTCGTGGGTTCCGCTTTCTCCCTTCTCAAAGGATGGAAGGGTTTGGTCGTCATCGGTGCCGGCCTCTGGATCCTTTTTCTTTTTCTTCTTTTTAGGGAAGAGCACGGTCCAGCCCGCTTCTACGATTTCAGTGCCCTTGGCCTGAAATTTAACATCGGAACTTTCGCCGTTGACCGTGGTGATTTTCTTGATACAGCCGGGATAAAAGGCGGCGATAAACTGGGTGGTGATGGCATCGTAGACCATCTGTTCGTGGGGGCCGATTGAGCGAGGAATCATTCCGGTTGGAATGATGGCATGGTGGTCGGTCACTTTCTTGTCATCGACGATGCGTTTGGTGAAAGGCAGTTTGGAACGTTCCAGAGGTTGGATTTGTTCGGCGCGGATGGCCTTGAGTTGTTCAAGGATTTTAGGGATGCGCGGTTTCATGTCGGCGCTGAGATAGCGGGAGTCGGTTCGCGGATAGGTGACGAGCTTCGATTCATAAAGATTCTGTGTGGCGGCGAGCGTATCGGCGGCGGAGAGGCCGTGGCTTTTGTTGATCTCGCGCTGGAGGGTAGTGAGGTCGAACAGTTGAGGCGGCTGTTCTTTCTTTTGCTTTCCGGCAACGGCCGTGACGGTGAAGGGCTGGCCGATAATTTTATCCAATAACGCCTGCGCCTTTTCCTGTTTTTCAAAGCGGTCGCCGGTGTACTTAAAAACGGTGGAGCGGTATTGGGTCGTCAGTTCCCAAAAGGCGTTGGGGCGGAACTTCATAATTTCGTCGTCGCGCTGGACAATCATGGCCAGTACAGGCGTCTGGACGCGGCCGATGCTCCAAAGAACGCGGTCGTCGCCGGAAGCGAGGCGGCCATGGCGGACGGTGAAAAAACGTGTGGCATTGAGGCCGACAATCCAGTCGGATTCGGAACGGCATCGTGCGGCGGCATAGAGGGGGTCGTAGTCGTGCCCATCCTTCAAATCCTTGAAGGCCTCCTTGATGGCATCCGCAGTGAGCGAACTGAGCCAGAGGCGGCGGATCGGTTTATCCTCGCATTCGCTGAGCGCAAGGATGTAGCGGAAAATCAATTCACCCTCACGGCCGGCATCGGTGGCGCATACAATTTCATCGGCCGCCTGGCAAAGGGTCTTGATGGTTTCGAATTGTTCGGCCACCCCAGGGTTTTCGATCAGTTTAAGTTTGAATTCATTCGGGATAAATGGAAGTGAGTCGAGCGACCATCTTTTAAGGGCGGGGTCGTATTCCCCGGGTTCAAGCAGGGTGACCAGATGGCCGAAAGCCCAGGTAATGGCGCAACCGCGCCCCTCGATGTAGCCTTTTTTCTTGCCGGTAATTTTCAGCACGGCGGCGATGTCGCGTGCAACCGAAGGTTTTTCTGTGATGACCACTTTCATGAATTCGTACGGAGTAATTCGCAATGCATAATTGGACTTGAAAGGCATATCTTGTACATTGGGCGTTGTTTGTTCAATCAATAACGGAGAGGGGATGATGCTACGTCTTATTAAACTTGGAATCGTGGGGCTGATACTGGCGATTTATCCGTGGGTAGCTGATGCCGAGGTTGTGGTATTGACAGAGACACCTGTGGCGGAGTTCACGCTTCCGGATGGCAGTGTATTGAAAAATGCCTATGTGTGGCGGAGCAATTCGCAAGGCCTGATGATCATGCATGACGGGGGTAGCTATTTCCTCAATTTCAAGCTGTTGCCGGACGACTGGAAGGCGGCCTATTTCGGTGATCCGGAAGAGGGGGGGGGCTCCGCAGGTTCAGAGGCCAAGATGGAGGTGCTGAACGATAAATATCACGTATCCACTCTTCTGGAGAAGGTCCCCGATCTCAACAGCGATGCGTTCGATATGCTATTGGGCAAGGTTCTTTCCGAGGAAGTTGATAAGAAAGTTCTGTCTCTAGGCCTACTGCAAAGCTTGTTGGAAAATGAGCGCAATGCCGCGCAACGCTACTTTCTCCTTCTCGATGAGAAGGGATATGAAATGAAGGAGATAGGTCCAGATCAGCTGTTCGAATCCTGTGGAACTTGCTTGGGAGAGGGGCATCTGGAAAAAATTTGTATGGCCTGTGACGGTGAAGGTGTTTGTCCGAAGTGCGAAGGG
>JAOZKS010000084.1 GCA_029935255.1 Pontiella sp. | reverse complement strand
AAACTTTGATTTAGGACGCTCTCGATAGCTTCTGAAATATAGTCTGCATAGTTAAACCAATTAAATGTCAATTCTTTTAAAAAAAACAGAAGATAGTGTTCCTCTATTCCTGTGTCAAGTATTTGCTCATAATATACGTAGTATGGCTACGTGGAGAGTCTGTTGGGGTAGCCATAGTCTGACTGCGTGATAAAAAAACAGTTAGGTCGAAGGATTGCGGGGTTAAGGAAGCGAAAAGGCCTCACCCAAGAAAAACTCGCGGAAAAGGCCGATTATTCCGTGGAGTTCATCAGTTTTGTCGAACGGGGAATCAATGCCCCCTCGGTCGAAGGTTGCATGAGAATTTCCAATGCACTAGGTGTCCCATTACCAGATCTATTTGATTTCGATAAGTAGTAGTCTTTTCGCAACCCTTGGTCCGCTTAGCCGAAATCAGTAGTAGGTTCCTCTGGCATATCTTGCTATAGCAGGGCCTTTTTTTTTAAACCTTAGAGTCAACTCAGGTATTTTCCGCATGATTACAACATCACAAATTATGATGCGCTTACGGTAAAACGGCTCTTTTTGAGGACGTTTCGAAGGGTGTTGTTCATGAGGGATGCTGGTTTAAGCGGTTTTGACTTTTCTTTGCCGTGCAATTTCAAAGAGGCATACGCCCGTCGCAACGGAGACATTCAGGCACTCCACAAAACCGGCCATCTTAAATGAGATCAGGAAGTCGCATTTTTTCTGTGTTAATTGGCGCAGGCCTTTTGCTTCCGAGCCCATAACCAGGGCCAGCGGTCCGGTAAGATCGGTTTCATACAAGTCCTGGGTTCCCAGATGATCCGATGTTCCGGCAATCCATATATTGAGTTTTTTAAGGTTGTCGATGGTGCGTGCGAGATTCGTGACGCGGAAAATAGGCGTATGGCTTGCTCCGCCGCAGCTAATGGCAATTGCCGTTTCGGTCACCGGAGCCGCCTTGTCCTTTGGAATAATCACGGCATCCACTCCGGCGCCGTTGGCAGTACGCAGGCAGGCCCCCAGATTGTGAGGATCCTGAATGCAGTCCAGAATCAAAATCAGCGGCACCTTGGTTTTGCTCAGCAGAGCATCCAGCTCGGATTCATCCTTAATCAATGCTTTGGAGCTGGAAGCATGTTTGTTCATCCGTGCCCGGTTATTATTCCGGCCAAAGTTTGATCCGCGTTTCTGAAAGGGTTTGTTTGAAGCATCCATAATTAAAGTATCCGTAAAGAAGTGGAGTAATATTGAATATTACCCCGCGTTTATCCATCGCGATCTTCATGAAACCTCATTGCCTGTCAAGTTGGTTGCATTTAACGATAGGCGCACGGGGAATATATTGCTATAGCAGGGCCTGCTTTTTCAGAAATCTCAGATTCAACTCAGGGTTATCCACATGATCACAACATCACAAATTACGATGCGCTTTGGTAAAACGGCTCTTTTTGAGGACGTTTCAGTAAAATTTGTTCCGGGCAATCGCTACGGGTTGATTGGGGCCAATGGCTCCGGAAAGTCTACGTTCATGAAAATCCTGACCGGCCAGCAGGATCAGAGCGAAGGCGTGGTTACGGTGGGGCCCGGCTGTTCGTTGGGCTACCTCCGTCAGGATCACTCGGCCTTTGATGAGCACACGATTATCGATACGGTCTACACCGGAAACCCCACGCTTTGGAAGCTGCATTGCGAGCGCGAATATCTCTACTCCAAGGATGAGCTGACGGATGAGGAGAACGAACGCTGCGGGCATATTGAGGATGAGTTTGGCGAGGCGGGTGGATATACCATGGAAGCCGAGGCGGCGACGCTTTTGGTTGGGCTGGGCTTTACCGAGGATCTGTTTGACCAAAGCATGACGGTGTTGCAAGGCGGCTTTAAATTGCGGGTGCTATTGGCGCAGGTGCTGTTTGGGCAACCGGATATTCTATTGCTCGACGAGCCGACCAACCACCTGGATATGGAGTCGATCGAGTGGTTGGTTGAACTGCTCAAACGCTATACGGGAACGGTCATCACCATTTCGCACGACCGCTTTTTCCTTAATCAGGTTTGCACCCACATTGCCGATTTGGATTTCCACGAAATACGTATGTTCCCAGGCAACTACGATGACTTTACCATTGCCAGTCTTGAAGCGCGTGAGTTGCAGGAAAAGGCGAACAAGAAGGTCGAAAAGCAGGCCCACGATCTGAAGGCCTTTATTTCGCGCTTCAGCTCCAATGCCTCCAAGGCCAAACAGGCGACCTCGCGCAAAAAGACGCTTGATAAGCTGGAGGTTAAAAAGTTCAAGGCCAGCAGCCGGGTTTCCCCGTTTATTCGCTTCCAGCCGAAAACCCGTCTGGGTGATAAAGTGATTGAGGCCACGTCGATCTCCAAGTCGTATGACGAAGAGCTGTTCAGCAACTTTTCCTGCACGATCGGGCCGGACGAGCGCGTGGCCATTATCGGGAAAAACGGGATTGGAAAAACGACACTGCTGAACATGCTGTGCAATCAGATGCAGGGTGATGCCGGAAAGATCAAGCTGGGTGAAACCGTTCGGGTTGGCCTGTTCCCGCAGGATGCATCGGACCTCCTCGATCCGGATATGAGTGCGCTGAGCTGGCTGGGGCGTTTTGCCGACGCCGGAACCTCCGAAGTCGAATTACGCTCATTCATGGGGAGAATGCTTTTCCGAGGTGAAGATGTCATGAAAAAAGTGGGCGTTCTCAGCGGGGGAGAGAAGGCGCGTCTAATCCTTTCCAAAATGACGATGGAGGGGGGCAATGTTTTGGCCTTGGACGAACCCACGAACCATTTGGATCTGGAATCCATCGAGGCGCTCAACTATGCCCTCTCGCTCTTTCCCAATACCCTCCTTTTTGTTTCGCACGACCACCGTTTCATCGCGACGCTGGCCACTCGGATTTTCGAAGTTACCGAAGAAGGTATTATCGATTATCCGGGTACGCTGGACGACTACGAGGCCATGAAGAAGAGCCGGAACAAGTAAATCCGAGGGCTGAAAGAGCGCAAAGGTTGTTTCAATTAGCCTTTGAGACATTCGTGTCTTGATGTTTAAACTCCCGCTCCATTGAAGAAAGGACAATTAAATGATTAAGCATATTGTAATGTGGAAGTTTAAGGACGAAGTGGCCGAGGCGGATAAGCTGGAGATGAAGCGACAGCTGATGGCGCTGAAAGGTGCCATTCCGGCGTTGACGGAGATCGAGGTCGGTCTGGATCTTTCCTGCAAGGAGGCCTCGATGGATATGGCGCTCCATACCGAGTTCCATAATCTGGAAGATTTAAAAATCTACGCTGCGCATCCAGCGCATTTAAAGGTGGTTGAATTTGTGAAGCCGCTGGTTTGCGAACGGGCGGTGGTGGATTATGACGACCATAGCCACTTGGAAAAATCGAACATGGTGTTGATCGGGATGCCGGGGAGCGGAAAGAGTACGGTCGGCGTGATGCTGGCGAAATGGTTGTCGATGGGGTTCATCGATACCGACCTGTTGGTGCAGGCCCGGATTGGCGAGAGTATGCAGGCGTTTCAGGACAGCAATGGAATGGAAGCCTATCGCGCGCTCGAGTGCGATGTTGCAGAGTCGCTGGTCTGTGCGAATTGTGTGATTGCCACGGGCGGAAGCGTGGTGTATTTCGAGGCGGCGATGCAACACCTGAAGAGCGTGGGCCAGGTAATCTTTTTGGATATTCCTCTGGATGAAACCATGGCGCGTATTGGTTGCATCAACGAGCGCGGAGTGGTGATCGAGGAGGGCATGACCATGGGAGATCTATATGCCGAGCGCCATCCGCTCTACGTGAAATATGCGGACATCGTGATCGACTGTTCCAGTAAGAGCCACAAAGACGTGATGAGCGAAATTCGCGCGCTGGTGTAGGGTTAGGCCGCGAAGATACAGTTCACCCCTTCGGTAAATCCGCGCTTTTTCAGGAAGGCGCGGATTTTTTCGCGCGCGCCGCGTTTCCCCACCATGGGAAGAATGAAGCAGGTGTCGGGATCGGGGAGGGCGTCGGGCTGGATAACGGGCGTGCCGCAGTTGAGCGTGCGGGGTTTGAGGTCGATGTAGTGCGTAATTTTCAATCCATGGTTTTCAAGGATGGCGGCGCGTTTTCGGGTTACTCTTCCGGCTCCCCAAACGATGACTTCGGGATGGTGGGGGTTATGTTTTTTCAACCATTGGAAAAGGTATTCGGCTTTGGTGGCGTAGAAGGCATCGATGCTGTAGCGGTCATCCGTGCGCGATAGGCGATGGGGCGGATCGTTCCATGTGACGAGTTCTTCATCCACTTTGCCCGCCTTCACTCCGTTGGCCATCCACCGCAACCAGAGTTCATAGTCTTCGGGAAACGAACCGTCGCGATAGGCTCCGTAGTCCTCGAACAGCTCTCGCCGGAACATGACCGAGGGGTGGACGAAGGGGGATTCGACAAAGCGGTTGAGCGCGATCTCCTCCGGATCAATCAGGGAGTTGATCCAATCCACGTAAACGGCGTAGCCGGCCTGCTTTTCCCGGTCGCCGCCAAAGCCAACACGGCACCCGACGATTCCGATTGCTGGAAATGCATTCAAAAACGACACCTGTTTTTCAATGCGATCGGGGTGGCAGAGGTCGTCGGCATCCATGCGGGCGATATATTCCCCGTTGGCCGCAGCGAGCCCGTCATTGAGCGCAGGGGCGATGCCCCGGTGGGAGTGGTCCAGCAGCTTGATGCCTTTTTGCTGGTGAAGGAGTTCCAATGTGCCATCGGTCGATCCATCATTCACGACAATGATTTCCAGTGGCCGGAAGGTTTGTGCTCGAAGGCTTTCCAGTGCATGGAGCACACTGGCTTCGGCATTGTAGACCGGCATGACGACGGAAACTTTCATGATTCAAAGTAGGCGTGGAATTCGCGGGGCAGGGTGTGGGGATCGAGGTCTTTAATTTCGGAAGAGAAGTCGCGAGAATTAAGCGTGTTCCAGTAGAGGACGGTTTGGCCGTCAAGCCGTCCATCGCGCAGGTCGTGGAGCAGGGCGGCGGCGGTTTTCCCCGTGTAGGTATTTTCCAGAAGCACGTTTTCCTGGGTCTGGAAGGTTCCAACGGCCTCGCACCCGGCGGGGGTCGGAATGCCGTAGTCTTCGCCGTAGAATTCATCACGGATCATGATGTCGCCATCACCGATTTCCAAATCAACCCCCAGCTTGTCACAAATCTCGCGGCAAAGGTTCTTAATGTGGGTTGCGTTGCGAAACGAGGGATCAACGACGCGGACTGATTCAACCCGGGTTTTCAAGCCAGCGAGTTTGAGGCCGACGAGCAATCCGGCGAGCGTTCCGCCGGTGCCCATGGGCAGGTAGATCACGTCGGGCTCCATCTGCTCGGACAACTCGAATGCGGCTTCAACAAATCCAAGTGCGCCTGTGACGTTGGTTCCGCCTGTGGGAATGATATACGGTTCGCGGCCATCCTCGGAAAGACATCGGTCGGAGAGTTGCTGAGTGAGGGCGGGGAATTCCATATAGCTGGTGCAGAGATGTAGTTCAGCGCCGACGGCATGCTGCATCAGGATGTTTTTGCGGACGTGGGGGCTGGTTTGCTGTGGCGCAAGGATGGAGATGGCGCGGAGTCCAAGTTGTCGGCAGCATACGGCGGTGGCCAGCGCATGGTTGGAGCCGACCGCACCATAGGTGATGATGCTTTTTTGCCCCTCGTTCAAGGCCGCGCCGAGCAGGAAGTCGAGTTTGCGGATCTTGTTTCCACCGTAGATCGGGCCGGTCAGGTTGTCCTGTTTCATGAATATACTCTCGCCGATGGAGCCGAGTGGGCGGATGGGGGTGGGGAGGCGGGCCAACATGGTGACTGGAAAAGGACTGAATATTTTATTCATAACCCGTATAAGGTAGCGCGTTGGTTCGCGGAGTAGAACCTCGAATGACTGAATATTTTTTACGGGGATAGGCGGAATGATGTTTGAGCGGAAGAAGATGAAAAAATGGGTTCTGGGAGTTTTCCTGATGGGGGTGGGGGCCTATGCGGAGCCCTCATCTGAACAAATCCGGAGGGCGACGCTCGATTATATTTTGGAGAGAAACCAAACCGAAGGAGTCGGGGAAATCACAGGATATATCAGCCGTCGACTGGGCGAGGTGTCGCGGGTTTCGACGCGGGAACTCGGGAGTTTGGCGGTTGCGGCGGAATGCGTACGCTTTATGCAACTGTCCCAAAAAGTGCACCCGTCGGATGCGGCTTCCGAATGGATTCTTGGATCGGGCAAGCGCCTTCACCTGTTCATTGATACGCTTGATCCACGTGATAAAATCGGACCCTGCTTAAAGATTATCGATCAACTGCACGCATACGATCCGGAGGGGAGCGATGAATATTATGAACTGATCCTCGCTCTTGCCGTGGTGCTGGATCGCCCGGGAAGATCGCCGATGCACGGACAAATGGGGAAGGAAACATTGTCCTACAACAACAATGTGATAGAGCGCTACGACTATTTCAAGGCACTCTACGCCAGTAGAGAAGCAAAGTTTGATTTAAATAAACTCGGTGCGGCGGAGTTGGTGTTTGTGGTGCATACGCCGGTGCCTCTTAGCGAACTGGAATGGGCAAGTCAGCATGTCGATGGGTCGCTCTCGGGGTGGGGCGAGAAGTATAGCGATATCGAATATGACCATGCCCGGCTGGACTCATCGCGCTACGCCTGGGACAACGGCCTCTATACCCTCCAAAAGATTCAGCATCAGGGAGGGATCTGTGTTGACCAAGCCTACTATGCGGTGCTGACCGCTCGTGCGCACGGGATCCCCTCCATCTACTTCCATGGCTCGGGAAAGAGTGCCAACCATGCCTGGTTCGGCTACATGAAGGCACCGGGGGACTGGTTGCTGGATGTGGGGCGCTACAAGGATTCGGAATACACAACGGGCTATGCCGTCAATCCGCAAACGCGGCGAACCATGACCGACCACGACGTGGAATATGCCTGCGAGCGGTCACTGCACTCCGCCGCCTTTGTGCAGGCCAGCGCCTATACCGTGATCGCCGAGGCGTTGGTTGGAACCGATCCTGAAAATGTCTTGCGCTGTGCGCGACAGGCGCGGCAGTTGGTGAAGCGTCACTTGCGCCCCTGGAAGATCGAGCAGCAGTTGCTCATTGAACGGAATGATCTTGACGGATTGATGGAATTGTTTGGCGAGAAGAGAGACGCTTTTCGAAAATACCCAGACATTCTGACCCAATCGGCCAAGGAGATTGAAACGCTTTTACGCAAAGCAGGTCGGGATGAGGACGCGAATCGTTTGATGCGCAGCTTGAATGCCGGTGTGGATGACGGCCGCGATGACCTGAAGCGCTCATTCGAGGAGGAGCGGATTGAGCGGATTGCCGCAACCGGCGATATGAAAAAAGCCCGCAAAGAGTTGGAACAATTGCTGGATGATCATAAAACGGGCGGAAACAAGGTGTTTTCACTGGTGCGGAGCTATATCAAGTTGACCGAAAAGTCGGGGCAAACGCACGAAGCAGCTAAGTTTATGGAGGGCTATATCGAGGGTCTGCTGGAGGAAAACAACTTTCCACCAGGCTATGAGCAGGGACTGCTCAAATCCCTACATGCAGTATACATGAATGATAGCGACACGAAGGAAGCCGCGAAGGTGATGAAGCAGATCGAACGGCTGAAATATCAGCAAAACCTATAGTTTTCGCTCCGGAAATTGTTTTTTTCATTTTTTCCTACCATTGGCAAAATTAACTATATATTGTACGTTTGTTTTAGGGGGAACACTACATATTGTGGCTTGTTCAATACATCTTTCCCCTGTAACAGCGGAGATGCGACATCAATATCACGGTTAATAAAGAGGTATAGGCATGGAAATAAAAGTAAAAAAGAGAGACGCAGCAAGCGTTGCATACGACGAAACAAAGATCTACACCGCCATCGAAAAGGCGGTCCAAAGCGCGACTAAAAGCGAAGACGAAGTCCCCCCGCACTTAAAAACCATTATCAACAACATCACGGCCTCGCTGGATAATATCATTCAAGGCTACGCTAAACGGGGCCAAGACGAGGTGGATGTTGAACAAATCCAGGATCTCGTCGAACAGCAGCTGATGGGAGCCGGCCTCTACGATGTGGCGCGCGCATACATTCTCTACCGTGAAGAACACAAGAAAGCCCGCAACCAACGCCTGCGTCCCGATGCCTCCGCGATTCAGGACTATATGCTCGTCAGCCGCTATGCCCGTTTCCTTCCAGAGCAGGGCCGGCGCGAATCCTACACCGAAGCTGTTGGCCGTGTGCGCGATATGCACTTGCGCCGCTATCCGACCGCCGAAGCAGATATTAACTGGGCCTTCGAACAAGTGCTCGATAAGCGCTGCCTGCCCTCCATGCGTTCCATGCAGTTTGCCGGAGTGGCCATCGAAAAAAACCATGCCCGCATGTACAACTGCACCTTCGGTATTTGCGACCGCATTGAATTCTTCCGCGACGGACTCTTTCTTCTGCTCTGCGGCACAGGCGTGGGCTTCAGCGTGGAGTTCGAACATGTTGAAAAACTTCCGCCACTTGCGGCCACGGTCAACGAAGGCACCGTACGCCACTTCACCGTTCCCGACACCATCGAAGGATGGGCCGATGCCATGCAGGAGCTGGTTCTCAGCTACGTGGAAGGCTATCTCGTTGAATTCAACTATTCAGAAATCCGCCACCGCGGAGCCTTCTTGAAAACCTCCGGAGGCCGTGCGCCAGGCCATGTTCCGCTGCGCCGTGCGCTGGAACGCGCCCGCAATATTTTCGAGGGCGCACAAGGCCGAAAACTCAAGCCGATCGAAGCCTACGACATCATGATGCACGCGGCCGATGCCGTGATTGCCGGCGGCGTGCGCCGCAGCGCCACCATCTGTCTCTTCTCCGCCGACGATGGCGAGATGATGAATGCCAAGCGCGGAAACTGGTTCGATGAAAATCCCCAGCGCGGGCGCTCCAACAACTCCGTAAAACTCATCCGCAACGAAACCTCCAAAGCGCAGTTCCTGCGAATCTTCACGAAGCAGAAGGAGTGGGGCGAGCCCGGTTTCTACTTTGCCAACGACCTTTCGCATGGGTGCAACCCCTGTTGTGAAATTGGCCTTAATCCACATCTGGAAGTGAAGGACAAGGACGGTAACGTAACGATCGAGTCGGGCTGGCAATTCTGCAACCTGACCGAGATCAACGGGGCAAAGTTGCACTCCGAAGAGGACTTCCGCATCGCGGTGCGCGCGGCCACCATTATTGGAACCCTGCAGGCCGGTTATACCGACTTTCCATACCTTGGAAGCACGACGGAAGAACTCTGCCGCCGCGAGGCGCTCCTCGGCGTATCGATCACCGGTATGATGGATTCGCCCGCCGTTACATTGGATCCCGTGATGCAGAAGAACATGGCCAAGTATGCCATCGAAGTGAACAACGAGATTTCCTTGAAGCTCGGTACGGAACCCGCCGCGCGTTTGACCTGCGTCAAGCCTGCCGGATCAACCTCGTTGTTGCTGGGCACCGCGTCCGGCATCCACCCGCGCCACGCCCGCCGCTACTTCCGCCGCGTGCAGG
>JAOZKS010000083.1 GCA_029935255.1 Pontiella sp. | reverse complement strand
AGCACCAGCTTGGCCGATCCGCCGCCGAAGAGCTTCTTGAACATGATCTGGAAGTTTTCATTCACCTTGTCGAAGGTGGTCTTGAACATTTCGGTGGTGGTGGCATTGATCGTCTTGATCATGTCGAGCAATTGCTGTTTGGCGGCAACGAGGTCGGATTCCTGTTGGCTTAGGAAGGAAAAACGTTCTTCAAGTTCGGCATGCTCTTCGATGGCCACCAGATTGACGGGTCCCATGGCATCGAGCTTGGTTTGAATAACGGCAACACGAGTCTCAATGGTGTCGCGATCTGGAACCTCGTCGTTTTCCCAGCGCGGGGCCTCGGCCTCGCTCAATTCCTCCTGTGTAATATGGTAGGTTCCGGTAATGCGTTCGAGCGCGTTGTCGTGGCGCATGGTGTACTCGGCGCGCTCCACCTCGAACTTGGATTTCCGGTTGAGTTCATCTTCCATGGTATCGCGCAGGCCGCGGAGTCGGTTTTCGGCGGTGGTGAGAATTCGGAGAGTTTCCTCGCGCCGCGCGCGTTCGTTTTCCAGGGTCTGGGCGGTTTCTTGCAAGCGTGCATTGAAGGGCTCGATCTTGGCGGTTTCCTCTTCAATCGAGTTCTTGAGGCCATCGATGCGCTGGTTGTAGGAATCCACTCCGGTGGTGCGCTCGTTGATCAGCTCATCAAGTTCGTGGATGCGTGCCTCCATCGGTTGCTTGCGGTTGATCAAATGTTCCAGTGCCTGAGATTTCTGCGAATAGACGATCCGATGTTCGGAGGTGATGGCGAGCGCATCGGAGCGGCGTTCCTCCACTTCGGTCAGAGCCTTGGTTTGTTCGGCGGTTTGATTGCGCACGTTAGCCTGGCGATCGCGTGTTTCGTGGAGTTCGGTTGCAAGACGGGTGCGTAGCTCAACCCCTTTGCTTTCACGCTCGGTCAGGCTGTTGAACTCGAAGGTTACGATTTCGACCCGTTCGCGGGCGGAGGTGGTTTCGCGCATGATCACTTGCCGTTCACCCTCCTGCAAGGCCAATTCCCGGCGGAACTCCTCGAGTGTTTGGCGCGTGTTGGCGATGGCATCGGCCATGCCGGATTCTTCACCGCGCAGGATTTCGAGGGTTTCTTCCAGTCGTTGGATATCGGCATTGAGCTTCTCGATTTCCTCCTGCAATCGTTCACGCATCTGGTGGCGGGCGAGGGGGCTTTTATCTTCAGTGCCCGGCATCCATAGTTCGGAGGTGCCATTGCCTGCAACGACCGTTCCGTTTTGCGACACCACGATGGTGTCGGCGGAAAGAACCTGAGGGATCTCCAATTCGGAACCCACCACACGCACATTCCAAAAGAGACGGTGCACGAGCGGGGCGACGGTTTCGCTGAAGTCGATGCAGTCGAGTAAGCCCTTGCCGACCGGCGACGAGGTTTCAAGCGGGGCCTCCTCCTCGGTGATGCCGATGCTAAGCAGGCGGGCACTGCCCGCTTCCTGTTCGCGCAGCCAGTCCAGTGCTTCGCGGGCATAGGACTCGTTCTTGACGACGATTGCATCGATGCACGGGCGAAGAATGGCTTCGAGCGCGGTTTGGAATTCCGGCGAGGTTTTGAGCTGTTCAGCCAGTGGGCCGATGATGCCTGCGCGGTCGAGCGTGAAATCGGTCGGTGGGTCAAGAAGCACCTGTGCGCCGGGGGGGAAGCCTTCCTGTCGAGCCTCCCCGCCGGAGAGCATTTCAAGCTGGGCGGATTTGGCCGCAGTGACCTTGTGAAGATCGTTAAGCACCTTCTCCTCATCGCCAATCCGATTCCTGCGGTCCCCGCGTTCGCTGCTCAGGGTGTTGAGGGTCAGGGCTTGTTCGGCAACCTTTGTGGTGAGTATTTCAACCTTGGCATCCATCGTTTCCTGATGTTCAACAAAAGCGTTGAGTGAACGTTCCAGTTCGGCCTTTTCGGTGGAGAGGCGTTCCTTCTTCAGCATGGCGGAGCGGTCGCGGGCATCGAGCTCATTCAACTCGTTCTGCATTTTGGAGCCCTTGCTATCGAGCGCCACCGACTCGTTGCGCAGGCTGTTGAGTTGCGCGCGCGTGGCATTCATTTGGTCTTCCGCTTCCTTTTGAATTAACGTAACGCTGTCGAGCGCCTCTTTGGCGACTTCCTTCTCTTGTTCGGAGGAGGACATTTCCGCAACAATCTTGTCGAGTTCGGTGCGATGGGTTTCCAGCCGGAAACGGGCCTCCTCCATCTCCTGCGTATTGCGCTGGGCGAGGGTGTTCAACTCCGCAATGCGATCGGTGTTCATGGTAATCAGGTGCCGGGTTCGCTCCAGCTCGCTCTTGGCCGCAGAGGCCTGCTCCATGGCCATGGAAATGGTTTCTTCCAGTTGAGTGAGTGCCTCGCGCGACGACTCGGCTTCGCCCTCGGCGGATTCAACCTGCTCGTGCAGCTCGCGCACCTTGCGCTCCACGATTTGAAGCTCGCCAGTAAACTCATTGATCTTTTTAGCGTACTCGCCCAGCTTTTCCCGCGTTACGTAGATGTCGAGCCCGCGAACCTCCTCGGCCAGTTCCTTGTAGCGCTTGGCTTTTCCGGCCTGCCGCTGGAGCGAGATGATTTGTCGTTTCACTTCACGGATCACATCGGCAAGTCGCAGCAGGTTGGCCTCGGTATGTTCGAGTTTTCGTAGCGCCTCCTTCTTATCGGCCTTGTATTTGGTGATCCCGCTGGCCTCCTCGAAGACCGCGCGGCGATCATCCGGGCGCGAGCTGAGGATTTGGTCAATCTTGCCTTGTTCAAGAATGGAGTAGGAATCAGTACCAATGCCCGTATCCATGAACAGGCGTTGGATATCTTTCAAACGGCAGGCCTTGCGGTTGAGGAAATAGCCGCTTTCGCCAGAACGGAATACGCGGCGGGTGATGCACACTTCATCGTATTCCACGCCAAGGGCTCCGGTGCATTCGGTCAGCGTAATGCTCACCTCGGCCATACCGAGCGGCTTGTTCGAATCGGTTCCGTTGAAGATCACATCCTCCATCTTTGCGCCGCGCAACGCACGGGCGCGCTGTTCACCGAGTACCCAGCGCACGGCATCGGAAACATTACTCTTTCCGCAGCCGTTCGGCCCCACGATCGCCGTCATCCCCGGCTCAAATTCGAGTTTGGTTTTATTTGCGAAACTCTTGAATCCTACGATTTCCAGACTTTTAAGATACACCGGTAAACTCCTCAAAAAAACGATCAGCAAAGCTACCACAAAAGCGGCCCCGCATGAAAACTGAAATTTCCGCCGAATTCCGTAAAAACAATCAAGTTACCACAGATAAACACGGATTAACTCGGATACTGTTAGGCAGGGTCATGTGGAAATCATTTTATACCCATGAAAAGGCTGGACTGATTTAGGCGGATTCAATACGTTCCGCGTTCTTCTATATACATCGGAGAGATGGTCGAGTGGTTTATGGCTCCGGTCTTGAAAACCGGTGAGGCGCAAGCTTCCGGGGGTTCGAATCCCTCTCTCTCCGCCATTTTTATAAGTATCTAGCAGGGCGCTAATTGAAAAATTAGCGCCCTCTTTTTTGTTCAGCTTACAATGCGGCTTAACACGTATTTCCCGGATATCGATCTCGGAAATGACCAGCAGAGCATCCCTTAATGACTTTTCGTAATCGGCAGGATACGGAAATAGATTTCTGTACAGCTTGTATGCATCAAGCGCTTTAATGATTTTCTCGTCCCTCATTGGCTTTAGGGAAATTAGCCCGTCAAATACTCCCGCAAGCGGATGATAGTCCATCAGCGCCAGATTTAGCTGAGCAGTAGCCTCTTTTAAAATAGTCTGCTTCTGGAGAACTGCACACCCGTCATGGTTTGTTGGCCCGAAGATAAAGGAATAAGAATTTTTAGAGGTAACTCCGAAATCAGCCCTTAGCATGATCCCGGGTAGCTAAATCTTCAGCCGTCAGTGACTCACCTCTGGTAATGGGGGATAAAAAGATTATGGCCAAAAAGGTGACGGTGATTATTCGTTTCATTATTTTTCTCCTGTCAGCGAACGTCCAAACTCACTTTCGGTGCGCAAAACGTTGCCTTTAAAATCGGGGTTAAGCGCACACACTCAAATTTCAACAATCAAAAAATCGCTTCCAGAAATTAACTCACGGATTGAAGGTATGTACTAGTGTCTAATTGTCTAGGCTTGCTTCCGTCATAAACTAGTAAACAGACATGAAATTAATTGTCCCATTATCCTGTCATAAAATTATTCTGTCTAACATTTGTGCTGAACTACTCATTCAGAGAATTCGGGCAGGACTATTGAAATTCGATGCGGGAGACAGAACTCTTATTTGCTGACTGAGTACTAGTTTGTAGTTTTGTCCGGCATCGGGCATTAGATTGGCTGCCGTTTTGAAAGTTGTACCTAAATCGAATAAAAAGGAGCAGTACGATGAGTTCTAAATATAAGCGAAATAAAATAGAGATTCTGATGGCATTTTCTTTGGCTTTCCTATGCCTTTGCACGGTAGTTGGCGCCACGGAAAACAATCGCCTTTGGTCCGATATCCCCGCACCGAAGTGGGCAACGGAAGCGTATCCCCTTGGAAATGGGAATCTGGGTTGCATGGTTTTCGGCGGAATTGATCAGGAACACATTCAGTTTAATGAAGATACCCTGTGGATCGGTGATGAAGTGGATACGGGTTCCTATCAGGCGTTCGGCGATTTTTATGTGGATTTCGAGCCGCAGTTGGGATCCGTGGAGAACTATCGGCGCGAACTGGATCTTGAGACCTCAATACATACCGTCACCTATACAGCAAAGGGAACGAACTACCGCAGGGAGTATTTCGCCAGCCACCCGGCGGGCATCCTTGTTTTTCGTTTCACGGCAGATCGTAAAAAATCCTATAGTGCATCTATTCGTTTAACGGACATGCATAAGGGAGTAATCTCCGGCGCTGGAAACACCTTGACCAGCTCAGGATCGCTGGCCGGCTACACCTATAAAAAAGGCAAGACAGGGCGAAAAAAATCGTATGACATTGCTCTCGATTATGAGGCGCAGTTGCACGTTGTTCATCAGGGAGGAACTTTGCGTGTTGAAAAGGGAACCCTGATCCTGTCAAAGGTAGATAGCTTTACAATCTTTTTAGCAGCGGGAACCGATTATCTGAATCAGCGCGATCAAGGCTGGCGGGGTAAACACCCGCATCAGAAACTGACCGGTCAATTGACCCAAGCCACCAAAAAACCTTATGCCGACCTCCTGCGCGAGCATGTCGCAGACTATCAGAACTTATTTCAACGTTTCACATTGGATCTGGGCGCAACTTCCCCCGATCTCCTGAAGTTGTCAACCGCCCAGCGACTGGCACAATTCAAGAAGACCAAAAATGATCTGGATTTGGAGGAATTGCTGCTTCAATACGCTCGGTATTTCATGATCAGCTGTTCTCGCCCTGGAACCTTGCCCGCCAACCTTCAGGGTCTGTGGAACGAGTCGAATACCCCATCATGGCGGTGCGACTATCATAGCGACGTAAACCTTCAGATGAACTACTGGTTTGTGGATCAAGCCAACCTTTCCGAGTGTTTTGAGCCCTATGCCGAATGGTTGCATTCGATTCGCGCCGTACGCCGGGACGAGACTCGCAAAGAACAGAATGTGAGAGGCTGGCAAATGCATTCGGAAAACGGGGTTTTTGGAGGATCAACCTACCATATGGTTCCAGGCGATGCCGCTTGGTTGGCGCAAAACAGTTGGGATCACTACGCCTTCACGCTGGATAAGAATTATTTGCGTACTAGATCCTATCCGGTGCTCAAAGAACTCTGTGAATATTGGCAGGATCGCCTCCTTGAGTCTGACGATGGCAAACTCATCAGTCCGGAAAGTATTTCACCGGAACATGGCCCGAAGGCTGAGGGTAACTCCTATGAACAACAGCTTATTTGGGATCTGTTCGGTAATTATATAGCGGGTGCCAAGGCACTTGGCATCGATGAAGGTTTTAGAAAACAAGTTGAAGTCATGAGAAGCAAGCTACTGGGTCCCCAAATCGGAAAGTGGGGACAGTTGCAAGAGTGGAGAGAGGATCTGGATAAACCGACCGACCGTCACCGGCATACATCACATCTAATTGCAGTCCATCCAGGGCATCAGATTTCACCGGACACTACCCCGACGTTGGCTGAAGCGGCTAAAGTTTCACTCCTGGCTCGTGGCCCCGGCAGGACTGGCTGGAGTATAGTGTGGAAAGGGTGTATGTGGGCCAGGCTACAGGATGCCGAACGAGCTTATGAATCGCTGACAGCCTTGCTTACCAACCGAATTAATCAAAATCTTTTTGCCTTGCATCCACCATTCCAAATTGATGCCAATTTTGGATACGCCGCCGTTGTGTGCGAAATGCTGGTTCAGTCGCAGGTTGGTCATATTCACCTGTTGCCGGCTTTACCGGAAGCCTGGCCCGACGGCTCAGTGAAAGGTCTTAAAGCGCGCGGACAATTTACAATCGATATGGAATGGAAGAAGGGAAAGTTGGCTAAAGCGGTAATCCTTTCCGGGCAGGACAGTCTCTGCCAGCTTCGAACAGCCACCCCCGTTAAAGTGATCCATAACGGCAAACCCTTGCGTACAAAAGTCTCCGGAGTGGGGTTGATCGAGTTCCCAACTTTGGCAGGACAACAATATCTTATTGTGAGTAAAGCAGGGAAGTAATTATGAAGAAACGGGGGTAATCATTGCTCTTCTTGGACTCGGCTAAGGAGGCTTGCAGAAATAACCTGCCCATTTAACGCAACGTCGCGGAGAACGCTGAGTCTCGCAAAGAACCGCTCTTTGCGTTTAAAACGCCCCTTATGTTCATGTTAATAATTCTAGACTCCTTAGTATCGCCATGCCCGGCGGGCATGGTGTGTACAACAAACGGCGAAAGGGACATTCCCGTAATCGAGTAATCCGAGGCTTTTTCGGGCAGCTTTTTGGATGAGACTAGATTCGTTGTTTTCTGTCTATGCCACTGGATCGGAGATGAACGTTTCGAGTAGCTCGGCGAAGTGGATCTGCGCCTGAGTCCATTTGGGGTTGTTCGTGATTTCGCCGGTGTTTTTGGCGGTATTGTTGAGCAATAGGAAAATGTGCTTCCCCACGCACATATGGGCATCGAAGCCGGTGCCGTGCCCTTCGTGGGAGAAGGCAAAGTCGCCGATCTGGGTTTGGGAGGGGTTAAGGGTATCCTTTAGTGCCGCGATATCTGTGTTGAACTCGGCCAGGAACTCCTCTTTTCGGCTTCCGCCGTATTCGATCAATCGCCAGCCTTCGGGATTTTTCTCCGCCAAGGCCCATTCGTCGAAGACGGGTTCTCCAATGGTGGTCTCCAGGTTGATCAGTGCGCTCTCAATGCGATCCGTGGCGGCGGCTATGTTCATGAATGCAATCCTTGGGTTGTGTTGAATTCGCATCATAGCGAATCCCGCGCAGGCCTCAATAAAACTTTTGCCTTGCCCGCTTTCGTTTGACTCGAATTTGGATATGCTTATAGTCAGCGGCTCATTTTAAAGGACGTTTAACCTAAGGAGTTCATTCATGAATAAACTAACGATCAAAGACCTCGATCTTCAAGGGAAGCGCGTGCTGATGCGCGTCGATTTCAATGTGCCGATCAAGGATGGGGTGGTTGGCGACGACACGCGTATTGTTGCGGCACTGCCTTCCATTAACTATGTGCTCGAAAACGGCGGCTCGCTCGTGCTGATGAGCCATTGCGGACGCCCGAAGGGTGAAAAGAACATGGAGTTCACTCTCAAGCCGGCGGCCGACCGCCTGTCCGAGCTGGTCGATGCCAAGGTGGTACTCGCTCCCGATGTGGTCGGCGATGAAGTGAAAGCATTGGTTGACGGCCTGCAGGCGGGCGAAATCCTTTTGCTTGAAAATGTTCGCTTCTACAAAGAGGAGGAGGGAAAGGGCTGCACATCCGAGGATCAGGATGCATTCGCCAAGGAGCTCGCTTCCTACGGCGACATCTACGTATCCGACGCCTTCGGCACCGCGCACCGCGCGCATGCCTCCATGGCGGTTGTGACGAAGTATATCGACCAATGCGCAGCGGGGTTCCTGCTCGAAAAGGAAATCGAATACCTTGGACAAACCCTTGAGTCCCCTGAAAAACCATTCGTAGCGATCATTGGCGGTGCCAAGATTTCCGGCAAGATCGACGTAGTTGTCAATCTGATGGATAAGTGCGATGCCATTCTTATTGGCGGCGGCATGGCTTATACCTTTTATAAGGCACAGGGGAAGACCATTGGAAACTCACTGGTTGAGGACGACAAGGTGGAACTCGCAGGGCAAATCCTTAAGAAAGCTGAAGAAAAGGGGGTTAAGCTTTTGCTGCCCATCGATAACGTGGTAGCGGACGCTTTCTCTGCCGAGGCCAATACCCACGTGGTCGAAGGAAATATTGCGGATGGCTGGATGGCGCTCGACATTGGCCCCAAAACGATCGAGCTCTACTGCAACGAAGTGGCCGGAGCAAAAACCGTGGTTTGGAACGGTCCGATGGGGTGCTTCGAGATGGAACCCTTCGCGACCGGAACCTTTGCGGTTTGTGAAGCTGTGGCTAAATCCGACAGCGTGAGCATCATTGGGGGGGGCGACAGTGTGGCCGCCGTCAAGCAATCCGGTATGGCCGATAAAATGAGCCATGTTTCGACCGGCGGCGGTGCGTCCCTCGAATTCATGGAAGGCAAGCAGTTGCCCGGCATTGTGGCCCTGACCGACAAGTAGCCGTTCGCATTCTGCGATTGGAAAACTCCCGTCTGCTGGCGGGAGTTTTTTATTTGTTGTTTCCCGCACAAACAAAAAGGCGACTCGTAGATGAGTCGCCTTTGGGCTTCAAGGGTCAGACCGCTTAGAAGCGGACGGTAATTTTTCCGCTGAAGATATGCTGGGCATATCCGCTGGCAAAGAGTCCGTCATAGTCGACTTCGAACTTGGTGTTCTGGTATTTCCAGTTCCAGATATCGAATCCAAGTCCGAGGCGCAACAGGTCTTCATCCCGAGGGCGGACGTATAGCGGCATGCTTCCGGGTGTTCCGCCGATCGTGAAGTTACCGTTATCAAGGTCGGGGTTGAACTCATGCAACCAGTGGAGGCGGGCTTCGGGAATAAGGGCCAGCCCTTGGCTCATCCATTCGATTTGATAGGTGGATGCAAAGTTTGCGCCGAGCGATCCCAGATAGGACCATGCGTCGTATTCCTCAACATTCATGGCGCCCCCTGTAAGATTTCCCAGTCGGGTAAAGGCCTGCTGATTATAATAGGAAGTCAGCATCGAGGCTTCAGGGGTGATCGACATTTTTTCCGTAACATTGAAGCGCATTCCTGCACCGATATAACCGCTGACGGTATCGGAGTCGAAGTCACCTTGGGTTGCTGCGTTTTGTTCCTCGGTTTTGTTGAGGCCATAGGTCAGCGCTAGATCAAGGAAGGTGCGCTCGCCGCCGAGGGTGGAATAGATGGAGCCATAGTAGGTTTTAACATCCGCACTATAGGCGGCATCTGCATCGAGGTCGGTTTTGGCCAGTCCGCCGGCCAAACCGACCAATAGATTTCCGAAGCTCTTGTCGACCCCGATCACGT
>JAOZKS010000366.1 GCA_029935255.1 Pontiella sp. | reverse complement strand
CATCGGTTCGAATCCGATCCGCACCTCCACTTTTCAATGGGCAGTATAATTAAGGAGAAATAAGATGGCCGTTCCTCAAGATAGATTCTACGCAAAAACCCACGAGTGGGTTTCCCTCGATGAAGGCATTGCTACCGTCGGAATCTCCGACTTTGCCCAGAGCCAACTTTCCGATTTAACATTTGTTGAACTTCCAGAAGTTGGAACCGAGTTCGTTGCTGGCGACGAAGCTGCCGTGGTGGAGTCGGTTAAAGCCGCCGCCGACATCTATGCACCGGTAGCCGGTGAGGTGATCGAGGTTAATCTCGAACTTGAAGATGCTCCGGAGCTGATCAACCAGGATGCGTTCGGCGCAGGGTGGCTTTTTAAATTAAAGGTTACCAACGAAGTGGAAGTCGATAATATGCTGGATCCCGACTCCTACGAAGAACTCTGCCCGGTGGAATAGGGCCAACCCATCCGTTTGGTGTTCAGGAGGGTCTTGTATCCTCCTTTTTTATTTTTAAGATGAATGCATGGTCCGTCAGTTTCAAAGAACCTATCGCCTATCAGAAGGGATTGGATATACAACGGCGCTTGCTGAAAGCCCGTCAGGAAAACCAGGTTCCCGATACGGTATTGATTCTTCAGCACACTCCGGTCGTGACGCTTGGCAACCGGGGGCGTGACAACTATCTGCTCAAAACGAAAGCAGAATACAAAGCCGAGGGCATTGACTTGTTCCATGCCGAGCGCGGCGGCGATGTGACCTACCATGCGCCGGGGCAATGGGTGCTCTATCCCATCCTTCATCTTGGAGGAAACGAGGCCGATTCGCATGGCTATCTTTCCAACCTCGAAGAAATCGCCATTCAAACATTGGCTGACTTTGGTGTTAAAGGGTTCCGCAAGGAAGGAAAATCCGGCGCGTGGACCGATGCGGGGAAGATTGCCGCAATCGGCTTTCGGTTGAAGAAGTGGGTTTCATTCCACGGGATGAGCTTCAACGTTGATCTCGACCTGTCCGGTTTCCAGACCATCGTTCCCTGCGGCCTCGTTGGCGAACCCGTTGCTTCGCTCAAAACCATCCTTGGTGATCGCTGCCCGAAAATGGATCAGGTTCGGCGCTCCCTGCTTAATCATTTTTCCGCAATTTGCAATCGCGATCTGGAGCCGTTCGACGCGAAGGGGACGATGCCTTCGATTTTGGAGACGTTAATTCGTGAAAAGTGACGATTGAGTTGTGATTATCTCTTGTAGCGTTGCCCTCGGCTCCTTTCCAAAGTGACAGCCTATTTCAGGATCGGACACCGGACAATTACACCTCACGCCTCACACCTTTTTGTATGGAGGTCTCAATCCCTTGAACATGGGATAGTGCTTGGTGTTGAGGGTTTTTAGCTCGGCATGTTCGGCTTTGGCCGAGGCGGCGATAATAGCATCGGCCAACCCCACACCGTGCGACTTAGCATATTTGTTTTTAAAGAGGCCGCCTTCTCTAGCCAATTCAGGTGAAACGGGAATGATGCGAAACAAAGACATGAGGGAATCCAGTGCTTGTAGTTCCTGATCGCCCCGAACCCCGGCATATAGTTCTGCCACAACGATGGAGGATAGAATGATTTCAGCTGAGTGCGTGTTGACCAGAGCCACGGCCTTCGGATTTCCTCGGAGAAAATCAACCATCACATCGGTATCGATCAGAATAGGCATGGGGTTAATTCCGGTCCCATGAGTTTCGTTCGGTATCGAATTCTGGAAGATCCTTGCGGTCCTTCCATATTCCGGCGACGTGGTTCAGCACGGCATCTCGGCGACTCTCGCTGGCCGATTCGATAAAGCGGTCGACCGCCATGCGAATCAGTTCTGCCTGTTTCTTCCCGGTGGCTTTAGCCAGTACGCCCAGCCCGGCTTTTTCTTCTTCAGTCAGATAGATCTGTGTCCGTACCATCTTGCACCTCCAATGTATACATCACACTCATACATCATATTCAAGATGTCAAGAGGTGTGTTGTCGCAGCCAACGAGAATTTTAAAATTTTGCGTCGCCGGACAATTACACCTCAATACTCCACATTCCAAGTTTCAACCTGTGCCATGTCTTTGCGGGCGGTGAGGTCGATGTGGATGGGGGTTAGGGCGACGTAGCCGGAGGCGACGACGCGGACGTCGGTGTCGGGAGAGTCGTCGAGCAGGTCGAGCTCGCCGTCGAGCCAGTAGTAGTTGTTGCCGCGGGGGTCGCGGTGGACGGAAAACTTTTCAACAAAGCGCGAGCGGCCCATTCGGGCGGCTTTCATGCCTTTGAGCTCCGAGTAGGGAATATTCGGAATATTGACGTTGAGTAGCGTTCCGTCGGGTAACGGATTCTTGAGTACTTTGGCCACGATTTCGGCGGCGACTTTTTCGGCGGTGTCCCAGTGCGGGTTTTGGTAGGTGCAGAGCGATAGGGCAATGCCGGGAACGCCGAGGATGACGGCTTCGCTCGCGGCCGATACGGTTCCGGAATAGAGCACGCTGATTCCGGTGTTGGAACCGAGGTTGATGCCGCTTACGACGAGGTCGGGGTGGTCGTCCTTCATGAGCAGGCAAAGGGCGAGTTTGATGCAGTCGGCCGGGGTGCCGCCGACGGCGGTACCGAAGAGCTGTTCGTTTTTCTCCACGGTGATGGTTTTGATGGGGTCGGTCAGGGTGATGGCATGTCCGGCGGCACTCCGTTCGGTGTCGGGGGCAACCACATGAAGCTCCCCGAGGTGGCCAATGGCTTTGTGGAGTACGGCTATGCCGGGCGCGTGGATTCCATCGTCGTTACAAAGTAAAATTTTCATCGGTATTCCTAAAGGTGAGTGCCAAAGAAGAACAATAGAATGAAACCACCAAATCCAACAATCAAGAAAATGAACTACTCTCGGCACCCAATACGAATTAAGTTAACTCCGTATAAGAGGGCCTTAAAATAAAAACGGCCATCCAA
>JAOZKS010000082.1 GCA_029935255.1 Pontiella sp. | reverse complement strand
ACCGACTTCTATCTTGAACACAGCTATGAACAGGCACACGGCCGCAACGTCGTCAACGTGATCCTCGTCGACTTCCGCGCCTTGGATACGCTGGGCGAAATCACCGTACTCACCATCGCCGCGCTCGGTGCAACGGCCTTGCTGAAACTGCGGCCCAAGAAAAAGGAGGACCAAACATGACCTCCATCATCCTGCGCACGGCCACGCGCTATATGTTCCCGCCATTACTGGTTTTTTCGATCTACCTGCTGCTGCGCGGCCACCACTATCCCGGCGGCGGATTTGTGGGCGGGCTCATCGCTGGCTCGGCCTTTGCGCTCTACGCACTCTCGTTCGATGTGGCCTCTGCACGCAAACTACTTCGGTTCGATCCGCGTGCCGTGACCGCCACCGGCCTTGCCATTGCGCTCATCAGCGGCCTTCCGCCGCTGCTTTCGGGGAAGGCCTTCCTGACCGGTACGTGGTGGAACGTTCCCATTCGCCCGGGCGTGACGATCGCGATTGGCACGCCGGTTGTTTTCGACATAGGGGTCTATCTCGTCGTGCTCGGCGTGTTGCTCTCGTTCGTCTTTTTGCTGGCGGAGGAGGAATAATGGAAGTTGCCCTTGCCATCGTGATTGGAGTGCTCTATGCGGGCGGGCTGTATCTGATGATGCGCCGCAACCTGATTCAGTTGATCATCGGTCTGGGATTGCTCAGCCACGGTGCAAACCTGCTCATCTTTACCTCCGGTGGACTGCGGGAAGGGGGGGCGCCGATTCTTGAAGAAGGGAAAAAGGCTTTTGCCGCCGTTCCCGCCGATCCGCTCCCGCAGGCCCTTATCCTCACCGCGATTGTGATCAGCTTTGCGGTCACCGCCTTCGCGTTGGTCCTCTTCCTGCGTACCTACGAGGTCGTCGGAACCGACGATGTGGATGAAATGAAGGAGACCGACACATGATTCTTCTTCCGGTACTTCCCATTATACTCCCGCTGGCCGGGGCGATTCTCTGCATGTTCTTCCGCAAGAACCTCATTGCCCAGAAAGTATTCGCGGTGATCTTTTCTTCGCTGATGCTGACCGTTGCAATCGGCCTGTTGATGTCGGTACGCGGCGGCGAGATTGCGGTTATGAATGTCGGGAACTGGCCGGCCCCATTTGGGATCACACTCGTGGTGGATATGCTCTCGGCCATCATGCTGGTGCTCGGTGGTCTTATGGCCGTGGCGGTTTCAGTCTATGCCTGCTTCGATCTGGACCAAGGGCGCACTCGCTTCGGGTTCTTCCCGCTTCTGCTGATCATGATGATGGGGGTGAATGGAGCCTTCGTGGCGGGCGACTTGTTCAACCTCTACGTCTGGTTCGAAGTATTGCTGACCGCCTCCTTCATCCTGCTGGCGCTGGGCGGGGAAGCCGCACAACTCGAAGGATCCATCAAATATGTTGCCCTGAACCTGCTCTCCTCGGCGTTGTTCCTCGCGGGAGTCGGGATCCTCTACGGCATGGCCGGCACGTTGAATATGGCTCAGTTGGCCGTCGTGGTGCAGGAGGGGGGGCACGGTGGATTGGTGACGATGGTGGCCGTCATGTTCATGCTTGGATTTGGAATCAAAGCGGGGATGTTCCCGCTCTTCTTCTGGCTGCCCGCCAGCTATCCCACGCCACCCGCCGCCGTCTCGGCCATTTTTTCCGGATTGCTCACGAAGGTCGGGGTCTATGCCCTGATTCGAATGTTTACGTTGGTGTTCTGCAACGACATCGCCTTCACGCATGGGCTCCTGCTCGTGGCCGCCGGATTAACGATGCTCACGGGCGTATTGGGCGCGGCATCGCAACATGAAATCCGCCGGATCCTTTCCTTCCACATCGTCAGTCAGATTGGCTACATGATCATGGGGCTGGGCTTGTTCACGACGCTCGCGCTGGCGGGCACCATTTTCTATCTCATCCACCACATTATCGTGAAGACCAACCTCTTCCTCGTGGCCGGCGCCATCAAGCGGTTGACGGGAAGCTACGATCTGAACCTGCTCGGCGGGCTCTATGAAAGCCGCCCGGGACTAGCCATGCTCTTCATGATCCCCGCCATGTCGCTCGCAGGAATTCCGCCGCTTTCTGGATTCTTCGCCAAGCTCGCCTTGCTCATTGCAGGGGTGCAAGCCGAGGCGTGGTGGATTGTGGCCACGGCGTTGGCCGTCAGCCTGCTGACGCTGTATTCCATGACCAAAATCTGGGCCGCCGCCTTCTGGAAAGCCGCCCCCGCCGATGCGCTGCCTTGCAAAGAGCCCGCCGACTGGCGTCTGTTTTTAATGCCGATGACCGTACTGGCGATTCTGACCGTCTGCATCGGGGTTTTTGCAGGCCCGGTTTTTTCACTCGCCCAGGATGCCGCCGCGCAGCTCATGAACCCGGCGGGTTATATCCACGCCGTACTGGGGGGAGGTTGATCGATGGATCTTTTCATCTATAACATTCTAATCTCCCTGTTGTGGGCCTTACTGACCGGCGAGGTCTCCGTTGGAAACCTAACGCTGGGCTTCGTGCTCGGCTACGCGGCGCTGGTCGTGCTCTATCCCTCCACCGGGAAAAAATCATCCTACTTTCAGAAGACCCTGCAGTTTATCCGTTTCGTCCTGTTCTTCACCAAGGAGCTCATCGTCTCCTCGTATCGCGTGGCGCTCGATGTCATCAAACCGTTGCCGTTGATGCGTCCCGGAGTGGTCGGCATTCCGCTCGATGCCGAGACCGACCTGGAAATCACCATGCTCGCCAATATTATATCGCTCACGCCGGGCACGCTGAGCCTCGATGTTTCCAGAGACCGGAAAACACTCTATATCCACGCCATGTATGTCACCAACCCCGATGACCTGCGCCGGGAAATCAAAGACGGCCTCGAACGCCGCCTGCTGGAGTTGTTGCGATGATTGAGATCGTTTGCCCCATCGTTATGCTGATGCTCATCGTCGCCTTCGGGGCCTCGTTCGTGCGCGTGGTGATTGGGCCGAGCCTGCCCGACCGAGTGATCGCGCTCGACATGGCCGCCACCATCGTCGTCGCCATGATTTTGACGCACTGCGTGCAGACCAACTCGGCCTACTACATTCCGGCCGCCATCAGCATTGCGTTGCTCTCGTTCGTCGGCACGGTTGCCTTGGCGCTCTATATTCGCAAGGGAGGTGCCGTATGATCTACGAAATCCTCACCTGCGTTTTCCTGTTGCTCGGTGGCGTTCTCTCCATCGTTGCCGCCGCTGGCGTATTACGCATGCCCGACCTCTTTATCCGCATGCACGCCGCCACCAAAGTCGGAACCGTCGGAGTCAGCTCCATCACCATTGGGTTGATGATCCACTTCCACACCATCACCGTCACTTCGCGCGGGCTGCTTGTCATCGCCTTCTTCCTGCTCACCGCTCCCGTTGCAGCTCACATGATTGCCCGCGCGGCCTACCGCTCCGGCGTCTCCCTCTGGCTGCTCACCCGCATCGATGAATGGAAAACCCACGGCACCATCGAGAAAGAAGAGGAGTAGAAAAGTCCGGGCCCTCACCTATATCGCTTAACTACCCCGATCGGGGTAATTAAGCGATATAGGTGAGATGAGGGGATGCATGCTTCTGCGGGTAGATGCAGGTCGCCTGCTCCTATCTAATCCTCCTCTCTTGCAATCACGCGAACAGCCGCATGGCCCATAAAAAATACGCTGAGCCCTTAATAAGGATGGGAATTACCAGAACAAGCCAAAGGCTGAAAATAGTATTTCAATGCGTTTGATGACTCGAGAAAACGGTTGACCTTGTCCCGAAACCTTCCACAATGCGCTCCTTTATCGATCAACTGGAATGTGCAGGGACATGAATCTAAAAAAAGTGCTATCACCGAATACCGTTTGGGTTGACCTCAAGGCGGACTCCAAGCAGGGCATCATTGAAGAGATGGTCGATCGGTTGGTGTCGGCGGGCAAGATCTCGGAGCGCGAGGCGGTGCTGGAAGCCGTGTTTGAGCGCGAGGAAAAGATGTCGACCGGGATGCAGAACGGTGTGGCCATTCCTCATGGAAAGACCGATGCAGTAAAGTCGCTGGTGGCTGCTGTTGGCCTCAATAAGGCCGGGGTTGATTTCGATTCCATGGATGGCTTGCCCTGCACGATTTTCATCATGACGATTTCTCCGCTTAAACGCCGCGGCCCACACATGCAGTTTTTGGCCGAGGTCAGCCGCCTGATCGGTCAGCCCGCCGAGCGCGAAAAGTTGCTGGCCTGCCAGACCCATAACGAAATCTACGAACTACTTACCGGGAAATAAGACCCATGCACGAACCCGCCGCCACCAACCTTGTCCATCAAGCCGGCGAGGTCGCTGCGCATGCCGCCGAAGCCTCGGGGCATAGTATCACGCATATGATGATGCACCTGATTCTTCAGCTGGCGGTCATTATTATCGTTGCCAAGATCGGCGGCTACCTCTTCCAGCGCTTTCTCAAGATGCCTTCCGTGCTGGGCGAGCTGGCTTCCGGGATGGTGATCGGCCCCTATGCCCTCGGCGGCATGATCGATCTTCCGGGGCTCGGCGTTCTCTTTGCGGAGAATGCGGGGTTTGCAGCCTCGGCGGAACTGTATGGCATTGCCACGCTGGCCTCGATCATCCTGCTGTTCCTCGCCGGTCTGGAAACCGACCTCGCCGCATTTTTGCGGTATTCCGTTGTGGGTTCGTTCGTCGGCTTAGGCGGCCTCGTTTTTGCATTCGTGCTGGGCGATGGACTTGCGGTGATGTGGCCGGACAATGGCATTGATTCCTTCATGGATCCGGCTGCGCTGTTCCTCGGTGTGATCTCCGTGGCCACCTCGGTCGGAATCACTGCGCGCATCCTGGCGGAAAAACGAAAGATGGCTTCACCCGAGGGCGTGACCATTCTGGCCGGAGCCGTGTTTGACGATGTTCTCGGCATCGTTACCCTCGCCATCGTCATGGGCATGGCGAAAGTCAGCATGGACGGTGGGGAAGTCAACTGGGGCGAAATCGGAATCATTGCCGCCAAGGCCGTCGGCTTCTTCGTAATCGTTACCTCGCTTGGACTCATCTTTGCGCGCAAGATTACGTCGGCCATCAAGAAGTTTAAATCCACCGAAATCATCGTGGCCATCTGCTTTGGTTTGGCACTGCTGTTGGCTGGGCTGGCTGAAATGGCCGGATTGGCCATGATCATCGGGGCCTACATCATGGGGCTGGCACTTTCTCGGACCGATCTGGCCCACGAAATTGAGCACCATTTGGAAGGGGTCTACAATATTCTCGTTCCGATTTTCTTCTGTGTGATGGGAATGATGGTCGACTTCTCGGTGATGAAGCCTGTGCTTGTCTTCGGTGCGGTCTACTCGATATTGGCCATCTTTTCGAAGGTGCTCGGTTGCGGCCTTCCGGCCTTCCTGACGAAGTTTAATCTGCGCGGCTCATTGCGCATCGGCCTCGGCATGCTACCGCGCGGCGAAGTCGCGTTGATCATTGCCGGCATCGGTTTGGCCAGCGGCATCATCGACCAAGGCATCTTTGGCGTCTCCATCATGATGACCGTCATCACCACCATGTTGGCTCCGCCGCTACTGGTAAAATCGTTCGAAGGCGGTTCCGGCCTCAGGAAGGAGTTGGAGGGCGGAAGCGAAGAGATCGAAACGATCATCCTCGAATTCCCCTCGCGCGACATTACCGAATTTCTGCTCCATCGTTTTATTCGTGCCTTGCAAGACGAAGAGTTTTTTGTGCACCACCTGCATACCGACCAGCCCACCCACCGGGTACTCAAAGACGACATCGCCTTTACGTTGATCCAGGACGGCAACAAGCTTCAGGTTAATGTGCCCTCGGCCAACCAGCACGTCGCCCGCATGATCTTGCTCGAGGAGTTGCTTTCGCTCTCCGACCTGCTCGAATCCACCAAACAGATGAAGGGCCTCGACGAAATGGGCTCCGACCTCATGTCCGGCCTATTTGCCTGATTGTTTTATCGTAGACGCGCGGTGATCTTTCGTTCCTCAAGAATCGCTTCGCGGCCAGCCGCGTTTTGGAGGATCAAAGTGTGTTGTTCTACCTGAACGAAGCTGGAAGCATCGTCTACGAACTACTCCACCACAAACATCTTCGTTTCGGCATCGAAGTGGAGTCGATCTTTGTTGGTGCGATACCATGCTTGGAAATCGTTGTAGCTACCAAATTGTCCGGTATGCCTGCAAACCGCCTGATGAGTTCTATCAATCCAAAGGGAACTCATATTCACTCTTTCCGGATCGCAGTTGGTCGCATAGAAGTCAAGCGCATCAATAAGCCCGTACTCAAGAGCGATGGGCAGCAAGCTCAACGTGTTAACAGAATCAAACTTGGCCTGATGCCATGCTTTTTTCACCGCTTCTTCGAGCTCAATATCCGGTAGATTCTTGATGGCAAGATAGGTTCTGTACCTTTGGGATCCGTGGATGAAGAACTGGATCAGAGCCGGATATGTGTCTGGGCCTTCTAGGCCGGCAGTGGCGTCAATCCAAGAAGGGGGCAAGGATTTGTGTGTGTGTAGCTTTCGGATCAACAACTCTTTGACTTCGTCTTGCCACCCGAATTTCACAACCAAAGTACTGAGAAATTCGTGTCGGTCGAGATTGTTTAGAATGAGTTCTTTATGATCCGGTTTAGCAAGTTTGGAAATAGCGTGATAAATATTTAATCTATTATAGCTATACATTTCCAGCAAGATGTCTAAATGCTTGGGATCTATCTTTGCGAGCATTTTGATTTGGGCAGCATCGCCCCTATAACCATCCTGTCCTTTGGAGGCTTCTTGAATCTTGATGATATATTTTCGGATATCATCGCGTGTCGGATTCTCCGGTAAACGGATCGATGAAAGCGTTCCTGCGACCTCTGTTTGTAACTTCTGTTTTTCTTCCGATGGATAGGAAACCTGACCGGTAACAGGGTCTTTAATACCGTAAACTTTTCTTTCGGGATCAAAGATGAGTTGGTTTTCATGCATGCGATACCATTCCAACAGCTCCCTATCTGTGCCGGTTTGTCCTGTGCAAACGTGGATGGTTTCTTTGAACTTTTCAACCCACGACCCGTGCACGTTGCCGAAGTAAAGTCTGTCAATGGCCGATTCGAGTGCGTCCTTTTGGCCGTATCGTATGGCAACCTGAATGATCTTATTACGTTTGTGGCCACCGAGGCGGAGGGTTTTTTTCCAGACGCGAGAAATGGCATCGTCTAGGTCGATACCGGGAAGACCATTTATAACCTCATAAACATCGTATGGATCATTTGATTGAATGAGATGCCCCTTGAGTAGAGGATAGGACTCTGAATCCTGTAGTTTGACGACGGCCTTGATCCATGACAAGGGCAGGTTTTTGTTCTGCTTCAACTCGTCTAAAAGTATTTCCCTGGCGTCTTGTTCCCAGTTGAATACTAAGACCTGTTCTGACAGCTCGGGAATCCTTCGAAGGTTTTTCAGAATGAGCTCTTTATGCTCGGATCGGACAAGCGATTTAATTGCAGCGAGTTCGTAAATGAATGGCCCTGAGATAGGAGGCTCGATCAATAAATCAAGATGCTCCGGACCGATTGCCACAAGCATGTCTACCTGAGGATCTCGTTTGTTAAATTCATTTTGTGAGGCCGATACAGCGCGAATGCTTGAGATATAGTTTTGTACATCATCCCGCGTTGGATTGACTGGAAGTTTTATTTGATCAAGCTTCTTCAGGTTGTTCCGTGCGGAAAGATTTGGAATCGGGACATTGCCGTTCGTTCCAATTCTAAAGTTGTTATCTGCAACCTGTTTATTGGCCTTTCCCAGCCATTGCGCTTCCAGAATGAGTAGCGTTGCATTTTGTAACCATTTGGCAGACGAGCTGTGATCTGAGCGATAAGGAGATTTGAAGAGCAATGATAGGTTCTTAATTTCAATCGAGTCAGCCTTGTCATTATAGAAGTATCTTAGGGAATAAGGATCCGGCGGGTAGCACTCCTTTAAGTTGGGACTACACAGTAGAAAAATAAACCGATCATCAAAAAAGGGTGTTCGGTCGCGTTTGAACCGGGGGTTAACTATTTGACTGCGAATGACGATGGTGCACTCATTGTTTTCAGGGCGGGTTTCTAAAATGGATATTTTGACAGGGCCTTCTTTATGGGCCGCGCCAGCTGTGAGCGGAAGGCTGGCGAACGTTTTATATTGATAAAAGTTTACTAAAGCATCTGCGCGGTATTGGCCAAATTTTCCGCCAAGTGCCGGGGCATCGACCTCTTTAAACCGTAGCATTTTGTCTACGTAAACATCTCGAGGGGAATCCAGAACAATGGTGTATGGTTCCAGCATAGGTTGCAGTGTATTAATATGGTAATATTCTTCAGGGGCCGGTTTTCCACCTAGGGATTCGCATATTTTCTGATCTGTGGTTTCAAAAGAATAGGATGCGTTTTGGATAACACCAAATCCATTGGTTGGTAACCCGCTGTAATAAAAACTGCCAAGGAGTTCCATATAATCCTCAGCTCTTCGGATCCCGACAGCGTAGGTTATGAAATCATCCGTTTCATCAATGGTCATCGCTATTTTTTCGGCCTTTTTCCCAGACAAAACTCCCTCTTCATTTTTGAAGATTTCAAAGGGTCTGGAATTGGAAATGGTCAAAGAGATTAAAACCCATGCAATCAACAATCCACATGATCTGCGTCTGTTTCGCGTTTGATATAGATAAAAAAGTAGCAGACTGAACAGTGCAATCTGTACCCCTATTGAAATCAGCCACCGGTTGTCCTGTAAGGCTATGTTGAAGTTTAAAGCATTTGCTGAGAGTGGACTATTGATGATGCGCTCAAGAAAATATGGAATAAATAGTAATGCCAAAACAATTGAAGTGTATTGGTTCGAGTTTTTGGAAATTGACGCCAAGGTCATCGCAAGGAGCGTATATGTGGTGTAGTTGAGTAAATATTCAGGAATAAGTGCGCCAATATAATGGCCAGGAATTTCGCAAGTCGTTAAGATCACGCTGGTGACAACGGTAGGTAAAATGACAAAGAAAAACCCTGCAAACAGAAGTTTGCTTAAAAGCAGACTGGATTTTGGGATAGGCCGGGTCAACCAGAAGGCGGATGGATCATTTAGTGAATCGTTGAACATTAGCTGAGGAATGACGATCAGCATATATATCAACTGAGCAAGGAATGAGAGGGGAACAAAGAATTCCAGTATTAGATCAAAGAGATAACTGCCAGTTGCCGGTTTGGATAGGTAGACAAAACTTGTAATGATTAGCAGAGGAATCCAGCACAATATATAAGCTCGCAAGCGATACAGGTCTTTTTTGAAAATATGTAGGATCATATTCATGCGTTCGCTCCTTTAAAGTGGCGGGCGAGGGTTAGATAGATGTCGCGCAATGAGAGGGGTTGCGGATCAAAGCTTTCGACGGAAGGGAATACGCTTTTAAAACGGAAATCCGATCCGTTACCGAATTGGCTCTCCACATAGCGGAAGGTGTGGCCGCCGGATTCAGGAACCAGCCATTCTTTCGGCAACTCTTTTGGCACGACTACGCCATCGGGCAGGACAACTTCAATCTGCCGGAATCTTGCCTGCAACGATTCAATACTTTCGGAAATCTGGAGCGTGCCCTTGTCGATGAAGCCCACCCAGTCGGCGAGGC
>JAOZKS010000003.1 GCA_029935255.1 Pontiella sp. | reverse complement strand
CCGATTGCTGCGAGCAGACCGATAATTGCAACTACGATCATGATTTCCACTAGGGTGAAGCCTGACTTTTTCATTTGTTTTTTCATTTTCTTATTCTCCATTATTTTTTATTCAATTTGGTCTATCTCGTCCGGTTGAGCTCGCCTCAATCTTATCGTCCAGACGGAAAGGGTATATAGCAGGTGATATGCCAAGTTTTATTTTTGGCGGGATAAAAGGGGCGTTGTTTGGAGGTCATCCGGTTGGAATAAAAGAGAACCCCTGTAAATAAAAGGGAAGAAAAGGGTTTTACGCCGGGTGGAAAATATTTAGGTGTTATGGATGAGAAATTTCGAGGGGTGTGTTTTTTCCGTATTTTGCGAAGTTTTGCACTTCTGAAATAAGAAAAGGCGCTTGAAAACCGGTTTGACGAGCATTGGATGGGGACGAAATACCGTTTTTTGGAAGGCGGTGGGTTTCTTCGCCAGAAGGACAGGATATTTCGGAATTTTGCTGGAGGGCGACGCTTTGTCGTCGCCATTCTCTCGGGTTTCGGGGCTCCGCCGGAGCGTCGCCCTCCATTGCGGGGCTTATTATTCGCTCTGTTTTTCTTCCGGCAGCTTGCGGTAGAGGGTGGCCAGGCTGATGTCGAGCTCCTGAGCGGCTTTGACTTTGTCGCCCCCCATGGAGTTGATGACATTTCGAAGATATTCTTTTTCCTTGGCGCGCAGGAAGGCTTTGAGCGATTTTCCTTTTTCAAATTCGCCGGTAAGGGCGGCGTTCTGGGCTCCGGGGTTTTCTTCGTAGGAGACGATGAGTTTGGAGGGAAGGGTTTCTTTGGTGATTTTGTCGTCTTTCATGAAGGTTAGGCAGTGCTGGATTACATTCTGTAATTCGCGGACATTGCCCGGCCAGGTGTAGTTCTGCAGGATGGCGAGGACGGCGTTGTCCATCACGGGGAACTCGCCGCCTTCCATCTCTTGCGAGATAAAGTGCTGGGCGAGCGGTAGAATATCCTCTGGGCGCTGGCTGATCGGCGGGATTTCGATGGTGATGACGCTCAACCGGTAGAAAAGGTCTTCGCGGAAGGATCCTTCCTTAACCAAGGTTTCCAGGTTTTGGTTGGAGGCGGCTAAAATGCGTACGTCTACCTCAACTTCTTCGGTTCCGCCCACTTTCCTGATTTTTTTGTTCTGGATGGCGCGGAGTAGTTTGGACTGGAGGGTGTGGGGGATGGAGTTGATTTCGTCGAGGAACAGGGTTCCTCCATTGGCTGCTCCGAAGAGGCCTTCTTTGCTGGCATTCGCTCCGGTAAAGGCTCCTTTAACATGGCCGAAAAGCTCGGATTCGATCAGGGTTTCCGGCAATGCGGCGCAGTTGACGGGCAGGAAGGGTCCTTCCGCGCGTGCGCTGTAGCTGTGGATGGCTTCGGCGACGAGTTCTTTGCCGGTTCCGCTTTCTCCGGTGATCATGATGGTGGTTTTGGTGGGGGCAACGCGTTTGATCATCTCGCAAACATTCACCATAGGGTCGCTTTCGGCCACGATGTTGCCGAAATATTTTTTGGTTTCGACGTAGGATGATCCACTTACCTGTTCGGAGAGCGAGTTTTGATAGTCCAGAGCCCGTTTGACGGTGGCGAGCAACTCGTCGATTTTAAAGGGTTTGGGAATGTAGTCGAAGGCCCCTTCCTTCATCGCTTCCACGGCGGTGGAGACGGTGGCGTAGGCGGTGAGCATGATCACCCCGACGGAAGGGCGCATTTTACGCGTGTTGCGCAGCAACTGCATGCCATCGACGGGTTCCATTTTGATGTCGGAAATCAAAAGGTCGAATTGTTCGGATTTCAGTAGTTTTTCCGCCACCCCGCCGTGTTCGGCGAGCTGTACGTCGTAGCCTTTTGAAATCAATATTTTATTCAACAAACTCAGAATTGTTGGGTCGTCGTCCGCGATCAGAATTTTGGCCATTCCTTAAACCTTTTGCTTTGGTGTTTAAACGGCCTATATAACCCTTATTTTCGTCAATGTAGTCAAGCTTAATGATCGACATAAGATCGTTCGGAGAGAAGTCGGCGAAGTCGATGAAATTCTGGATCACCGAGTCCATCTGCTCGGATGCACCGGTGATGTGCTCGAAGAGCTCCATCCGATCTTTTTTGCGCGGGCTGTTGGGCAGCCAGTCGGCGGCGGTGGTTTTTTTCTCATAATGCTTCAATAATTGGATCGAAGCTGAGATGGCGGTGAGCGGGGTGCGGATTTCGTGCGCCATATCGCCGGCAATGCGTGTTGCTGCGGTGATTCGCTCAATCTGTTCAAGTTGGTATTCCATTTCCAGAGCGGCGGAAATATCTGAAAACACAAGAAGTGTAACCTGCCGGGTTTCCCGCTTTTCAGCGGATCCGGGGATTGCGGAGGCCGGTAGAGACACCTCTGTGGTTCGGTATGAAACCGCCAGCGTCGGAAAATCGGTCCGGGCCAGATAGGCGCTGGTTCCATATTGGTCGGGTATGGGTTTTCTGTTGGACACGCACAAATCGGTGAAGGTGCGGTTGACGAGTTCCGCTTCCGGTGTGTTCAGTATTTGGCAGGCATATGAATTTGCCAGCAGGATGTTTCCCTGCCCGTCTAACGCCAATATAGCTGTGTCAAGATTCTGGATCAGGGTTTGAGCGGTATCCTGAATATCTGTCGCGTGGTGGGAGATATAGTTGCACCGTTTGGAAACATAGATGCTGGTGGCGCCAAACAGGGCAAAGGTCAGTATACGCAGGAGGATTGAAGCATATCCGGCGGTTGCGCCTTCCCCGACCCTCTCCGGCATATACTCCACCAATATGTTCTGGGAGAGCAACGTGACCATGGTCAGGTAGATGAGGATTCCCAGCACCGTTATTTGTGCGGCCTGCCGGGGCGAGGAGACCAGTCCTGCAGAAAGGATAACCAGGGGGTATAGCAAGGTGAGGTCGCTGTTGATGCCTCCGGTAAAGTAGATCAGGCCGCTAACCACGACCAGATCCACCACAAACTGCAGCGGTGCAAATTGGAGCGACTGTAGTTTGCTCCGCAGCCACAGGGAGTAGGGGATGGTGATGGTGAACGCCACGGCCATGAAGGCATAGAACGAAAGATCTCCTTTGGGCATGATCAGCGATGCCAGCACCAGGAGCCAAAGGAAGCACAGGCGAATCAAAAGGATCGCCAAGAGTTCCGGGCCGGATGTTCTGTGTTGTTTTTTTCTCATTAAGCCCTCCTTCCTACATCACAATTTCGCTCATCTTGAAGATTGGGAGGAACATGGCGACGACGACCGTACCGATGATGGCACCCACGAAGACCATGAGCAACGGTTCGATCAATGACGTGATGCTGGCCAGCATGGTTTCCACTTCGTTGTCGTAGAACTCGGCCACCTTATCCATCATCTCCTCCACCTGACCGGTTTTTTCGCCGGCGGAGAGCATGTGGACGAGCATGCGGGGGTAGTATTTATTGGGCTCGAGCGCATTGGAGAGGGCTTCGCCTTCCTCAATGGTTTTTCGGGCGTTGAGCAGCGAGTCGCCAATCACCCGGTTGCCTGTGGCCAAGCCGACGATTTCAAGCGATTCGATAATCGCGACCCCGCTATGCATCAACTGCGAAAAGGTGGATGCGAAGCGACCCACGGCGATCTTGGTGGCCAACTCGCCCAATCCCGGCACCTTTAGCTTGAGCTCATCAATCGTGTATTGACCCTTGTCGGTCTTGTAATAGCGTTTTAGCGCGTAGATGGATCCGACAACGAGAGCGATCGCAATATACCAATAGGAGGTCAGTAAATGGCTGAAATCAAGAAGTCCTTGCGTCAAGCCCGGCAAATCCGCTCCGAAATCGGAGAACATGGCGACGAAGACCGGCAGAATGAACATGATCAACGTGGTGGCCAGAAGAATGGAGACGATCAATACGACGCTGGGATACATCATGGCTGATTTTACCTTGGCACGAATCCGGTTGCTGGACTCCAGAAACGAAGCCACGCGGGCGCAGGTTTCGGGGAGGATTCCGCCGACTTCCCCCGCCCGCATCATGCTGAGGTAGAGTTCGTCGAAAATGCTGGGGTAGTATGCCAGAGCCTCGGAATACATGGCACCGCCCTCAACGCGTGTGCGTATCCCGAGGATAACGGGCTTGAAGTTTTTATCGTCGGTTTGCTCTTCCATCGCGATGAGCGTTTGAACCAGCGGCATCCCGGCCGAAAGCATGGCGGAGAGCTGCCGGGTGAAGAGCGAGAGTTCCTTCAGGCGTATTTTGCGAGCGCCTCGTACGATAGGAAGTGCACCCTTTGCCTTTATTTTTTCCTTTGCCATAATCGTTCCTAGTGTTCGCTGGTTACGCGCATGATTTCTTCAATGGTGGTTAGGCCGTCGCGGACACGATCCAGCCCGGCCTCGCGCAGGGTGCGCATGCCGTTCGCAATGGCGATTTTTGCAATCGCATCGGCTTCTGTATTATTCAAAATGGTTTTGCGGAGAACCTCGTCCACCAACAAAATCTCCATGATGCCGCCACGCCCTTTGTAGCCGACGTTGTTGCATTTCGGGCAACCCGCGGTTTGGTAGAACTGGGTCTCGCCCATGAGCTCGGGGTCGATACGGTTTTTCTTTAATGTCTCGGTGGGGAAGTCGGTTTCCTTTTTGCAGACGGGGCATAGCTTCCGGTAGAGGCGTTGTGCCTGCGTGAGCAATATGGAAGAGGCAAGCATGAAGGGTTCGATGCCCATATCGATCAAACGGGCAATGGCGCCGGCGGCATCGTTCGTATGCAGTGTGCTCAAGACCAGGTGACCCGTCAGTGCGGCTTCGACGGCGATGGTGGCGGTTTCTCCGTCGCGAATCTCCCCGACCATCAGGACATCGGGGTCTTGACGGAGGATGGAGCGGAGTGCGGCCGCAAACGTAAGCCCGACGGTCGGGTTGATCTGTACCTGGTTGATCCCGTCAAGTTGGTATTCCACCGGGTTTTCGGTGGTGATGATGTTGGTGCCAACCACATTCAATTCCTGAAGGGCGGAATAGAGGGTGGTCGTTTTACCGCTACCCGTCGGTCCCGTCACGAGAATCATTCCATAGGGTTGGGACAGGGCGTAGGAAAAGTTGTCGAGAGAAAGCTGGTCGAGCCCCAGTGCGCCCAGATTGGGGGCGAGGGCGGTCTTGTCGAGAATACGCATCACGATCTTTTCGCCGTGGACGGTGGGGAGGATGCTCATGCGGACATCCACCTCTTTCTTGAGCGCTTTGATTTTGAACCGTCCATCCTGGGGAACACGCCGTTCTGCAATATCGAGGTTCGACATGATTTTCAGGCGCGAGACAATGGCGTTTTGTAAATTTTTAGGCGGGCTGGGGCATTCAAAGAGCACACCATCGATACGGTTGCGCAAGCGCACCGATTTTTCCATCGGCTCGATATGAATGTCGCTGGCTCCCTTGCGCAATGCTTCGATAAGAATTGAATTCACAATTCGAATCACCGGAGCTTCACCCGCCGTTTCGAGCATGTCATCGAGGCTGTCATCATCAACCCCGTCCTTCCCCAATTCCACTTCACCCTCTTCCGCCATGTCCTTGAGGATATCCTCCAGAGCTTGTGCCGGTTCGTTGGATATGGAATCGATTATTTCCTCGATTTCCTTCTCTAATCCAATGACAGGAACCAGCTCCATATCGGTGCTGGAGGTGATGGCATCGCGGGCAACAATATCGAACGGGTCGGCCATCACAATGGTCAGCCTCGATTCCAGCTTACTAATGGGAAGTGCCTTGAGTTCTTTCCATTTTTCTTTGGGTTGCAGATCGATCAGCGAAGAGTCTGGAGTGAATCCCAAAAGGGAGAGGGGACGGATGTCGAGATATTCGGCCGTGGCAAGGGCCATATCGGTGTCGGAGACAACCCCCAGATCCATAAGCAATCGCTCCAACGGCACCTGGGTCGACTCGGCTTCCTTTTCGGCTTCCGAATAGACTTCCGCCTCGATGGGACGAATCTGCTTGAGGCAGTCCATCAGGCTTTTGCTGTTTGTATTCATATCGTTAATTCAGCTCCATAAAAAATCTGTTGCCCCTCTCAAGCATTGTTCGTGCCGACCCGTGGAAAAAGCGGAAGCAATGGGGTGTTTCCTCATTTCAACCCAATTTCCGGAGTGTGGGGTTTCCGAGGGATGGAAATCTTCAATTCCAGTCTTTTGAAAAGGGTTTTTCCGGAGTTAAAGGAAGGGTAGGGGGGAACTGGCCTGTATATTGCTTAATCCGGTTCAGGTTTATTCTTTAAGGAGAAAGGTAATGTCAGAAGAAACACAACCGGTTGACGATGGGCTACTCGATAGCATCGCAATGCTTGAGCAGATTCTTGAGGTGATGCCTCAGGATATAATGGCCTTGAAAGCCCTTTATAATGCGTATTGCCAATGCGGGCGTCGTGATCGTGCATTCGAGTATCTAGGCCTGCTTGCCGATGTGGTCTACGCCGGAAACGATTCCGCCACGGCGGCCTTTATTGTGAAACAACTGCAAAGCTTTGAAGAGGAGTATCCCTCGGAGAGCGCCGCGCAACTGGCGCGTATCCGGGCCGTGATTGCTCCGGAGGATCAAGCCGCTCCCGCCGAACCAAGGCCTGTTGCGGAGTCAAAGGAGGAGGCCGATATTAGCGAAGAACTGGCCATGGCTTGGAGACTCTATGAAGAAAATCAGCTCTCGCAGGAAGAATATTCAAGCGTGATTCACGACCTCACCGAGGTTTCTTCCAAGACGCTCAATGTGCCTGTAAGCGTTTTGCATGTCTTGAATGATCGTAGTTTCAACCAGATGGATCGCATCATGAACCATATGTCTTCGCGCTCGGGCGTGCCGTGCATTTCGCTGGCGCAGTTCGAGCTGCAGGAAAAGGTCGGAAGTGCTCTTCCCCTCGAAATGGCTACGCATGATGGCGCTTTGCCATTTGGCTTTTTTGGAAACGATCTGCTGGTCGCTGTGCTCAACCCATTCAACAACAACCTGGTCGATAAGGTTGAAAATGAAAGCGGGCATCGATGCCACACCTATCTGGTGACCTCTGAAGAGTATGATTCGGCACTGAATCGGTTGCGTGGTTTGGCTGCTGCGGCCACATAGCGGGCTATTAACGGGAGAGCTCGAGCGAAAGGGTTTTCTGCTCTCCCTTGTATTCCACCACCACGCCATGCGTGCGGATCTCCACCACCCGTACCCCGCCGATTTCGCTACCCTCCATAACATGTTTTCCACCAAGGATTGCGAAGCCGCCTTCGCCATCTGCGGATTGTCCAAATCCGGTGAGTTTCAGCTTGGGCCACCGAACGGATTTCGGTTCCCCTCCGCCAAAAAATCTATTAAACCCGAATCTGGTGGATTTGGTTTCGGTCGGGGTCGGGGTCGCGGCCGCGGCCGCAGTCACGGGTTCGTCTTGCCGGACTTCCTGCTGCTGATTCGTTGCGAGCTGAGTTGAGATCGATTTTCCTTTTTCGAGGAGTTTGGCGAAGCTGAATTTGTCCGTCCCTTCCGCACCGCCTTTCCCTTCCAGAGCGTAGTGCATTAGCATGGCGCTCGTCAGGATCAAAACGGAAATCAGCAACAGCATCGTGATCAGCATCACCCAGGGCGAGGAACGTTCGGGTGGCATATTTTCGTTTTTAGGAATCAGGGGGTCGTTACTCAATACGGTCACTTTAAAAATCCTCTATAGCCAAATCTGCAACGTAAATTACAAGTGTATATCATTGATAATGAGGTGGTTTTTGGCAAGAGGTAAATTGGAGGTTCATCATGGTACGGATACTGCTTTATGGTAGCGAAATGAGCCTTTCAAATAGGCTGAAACAGAGAAAATCCGCCGCTGTAGCGGAAGAATGAAAATGTAAACACGATGAAAAAAGTAAAACAAAAAAAGCAACCCCCGCGAAGGTTCACGGACTTGGTTGGGGTCGATTTTTCAACCACAGCCACCAAGGTGGTCCGGTTGAAAAAAACCAAAGACGAGATCACCCTGTTGGGAATCGATCTTCTTCCTTCTGTCGATTTTGGAACGGCCTCGCACAAGATTGAGCTACCCCGCAATATGGTCGCGCACTACGGCTGCCTTACCTACAGCGGAGCCGCAGCGATTGTTCGCATGGTGAATGCCCCGCTGCCTGCCGAACAGGATGCACTGCCCGATGCCAAACTACGCGAGTTGCTGAATATCAGCGATGAATACCGGGTTGCTGCCATGCTCGCCAAACGGGGAAAGGGCCGGCAGGATTCGAGCTTTCTCGCGGCCGCCATTCCTCAAGACGATGTCCGGTTTCTATTGAAATTGTTTCCGTCAGGCCCCCCGGCACCGGCTTCGGTTGAAGTTGCGGGGCTTTCGTTTGTTTCGGCCTTTCTCAATGCGCGCGGGGAGGAATGCAAGAATGAAGCCGTTTGTCTGGTCGAGGCAGGCGATTCAGTCAGCCATTATGCGATTCTCAACAAAGGTGCGGTGGCGCTGGTTGGAAAATTTGCCTTTGGCGGTAGTATGCTGCGCTCCAAAATTGTGGAGGATCTGGGCGTGGATGAAGAGCTTGCCGAAACCATTCTGGCCGATCACTCGATCAATATTACCACCTCGATGAGCGATGTCATGACCCCGTTTCTCAAGCAGCTTTCCATTTCGAAAGATTTCATTGAGCGGCACCAAGGATGCCGTATTTCGAAGGTGTACACCTCCGGAGGATTGAGTTTGATGCCGCATTGGTCATCCGTCGTCGAGCAGGTTCTGGGATCTTCAGTGGTTCCGTGGAGTCCGCTGGAGAACATCCAGTACGATCCGGAGATTGTTCCTGAGCATCTCATCGCCCAAGCCACCCGCTTTGCGGCGGCTATTGGTGCGGCCATTGGAGGGTTCGAAGAATCATGAACTATCCACGGGTCAATCTATTGAAAAAAAATGAGCAGCGCTATCAGGGCACGGTCAGCCGGGGTTTCATGTTTGTGGGTATTGTGGTTACGCCCATCCTTTTTATCGCGATCCTGAGCGGCGTTAAACTCGTCCAATATGGAGGCGTTCAACTGGAACTCAAGGCCAGCCGCGAGATCTGGAAAAATCGTGAACCACGAATGGAATTTTGCCTGGAGCAACGGCGCGGTTTGAAAACCAATCAGCAGGCCATCAAGATGATCGACGGCTGGAAGGAATCGAAGGTTTCGATGGATGGGTTGTTGTCCGCCATCCAAACCGCCATCCCGGAGAATATACAGATCACGCGATTATCCGTGCGCGGTTCCGTTGCTCAGGAGGTCTACACAACCGTTGAAGAACTTGACTTGAACTACCGGTTCGCCCTGCAAGGGGTTTCGCATGGAGATCAGGCCGAAGATGCCGTGATTCATCTGCGCAGGGAATTGCTTGCCAGTCAGGATGTCGCTTCGGTATTTGACTCCGTCAATCTGGGTTCGATGCGTAAACGCGGTGGGAACGAAGCCGAAAACGTACGCGAATTTATCCTCGAAGGGGTGCGTTCGGAAGGAGATGAACAATGATAAACCTTTCGAATTTTTCCAAGGAACAGAAGCAATATTTGATCTTGGGAGCGGTGGTTGCCGTTGTTGTGCTGGTCTTGATGGTGTTTGGAATCAAGTTGAGTCTGTCTTCAATTGGAGCGGCCAAGTTTGAACTCGCGGACTTAACCTCGAAAATCGAAGGTGCGGATCGTATATTGGACTTGCGTGCTCGTGATGATGAAGACTACCACACCACGATTTCCGAGCTTCGGGGCTACTTGGTGGAGATCCCCCCCGACCGTAACTACTACTCGTGGGTTACAGAAATCATCTATGCCGATGCGCGGACGGCCCGCTTGGAAATTGATGCGATCGATGAAGTCAATAAAGGGGTTCCGGACAAAGGTTCGGAGGAAGTTACCGAATTCAAACTCGAAACCTATTCGTTGCGCATAACCGCCCGAGGCGGTTACGAAACCATCAAAAAATTCCTGCAGCGGCTTGAACAGGAGCATCCCTTGGTACGTGTGACAGGGCTTGAAATAAGCTCCGGTTCAAAGCCCGACGTCCATGATGTTCAGATTTTCCTCCAATGGCCCTTTAATCTGGGGAATATCACCCAAGCATGGGACCGCATTGCTACAAAACAGGAGGCGGTCGATAAAGAAAATCCTCTGAAAAAGGACCGATTGGATTCGCAACCCGAACCTGTCGAAGTTCCAAAGGCCGTAACGCCCGAGCCAGCTCCAGAGTCCACCGCGACCCCCGCCGAGCCCGAGGTCGTACCCGAGGTGGTGAAACCTGCATCTCCTAAAACTCCCGTTCCTCCACCCGCCCGCCAGAAGCCCGAGCCCCTTCCGGAAAGGAAGCCACCGGTAAAAGCGCCCGAGATCTTGAAACCTGCAAAGACTGAAACTGCGCCGATTGAAACCGTGATCGAGGTTGAGCCGTCGAAGCCCGCCAAACCCGCACCCAAACCGGTTCCTGCACCCGCACCCAAACCCGCACCCAAACCCGCACCCAAACCGGTTCCTGCACCCGTGCCGCAACCCGAGGAACCCGAGCCCGAACCGGAGAATTCGGCAGAGACCAATCAAGCCGCAGTTTTGAAAGCAATCCAGCAACTGGAGTTGACGGGAGCGGAGGTGATCAAGACTGAGGACGCGGAACCGGAACCCGTCGTTCTGGAGTCCGGTTTGGAAGAGTTGCTTAAATCGCTGAAGGAGAAGGACGATGTTTCTCCGTCAGGAAAAGAGGAAAAGGAAAAAACCCCGAAAAATAGCAAAAGTGCGAACCTTTTAGAAGCGCTGCTAAAGAAGCCGCCGCAAAAAAAAGAAACTTCCCTTGAATCCATTCCGAATTCTCAGGAGGAGGAACCCCATGAAAATCAATAGAAAATCAAGACTATCCCGTCCGGTTTCACGCCCCGTACGCCCCCTTCTGCTCCTCGGTGCAATGCTGGCTTTATCCCTCAATATAACCGTGAACGCCGAGGATGGTACAGATCGTGCTTCAAGTCGTGCAACCTCCGTAAAACGAGATCCATTTTGGCCGGTCGGATACCAACCGGAATGGCTCATCAACGCCGGAAAGCCCAAGCAGGACAAGGCGTTGGTCGCAAGCGGAACTACCGATTGGAATGAAGCAATGAAAAAAGTGGTCATTAAAGGGGTGAGTAGCCGGGCGGGAAGCGAGTTCTTTGCCGTCATCAATGGACAGATCAAGTCGGTTGGCGAAACCTTTTCAATTCGCCACGACGAAATGCTCTACACTTGGATGGTGGACAGCATCTCACCACCGCGCTCCGTAAAACTACGTCGGGTTTCTGCACAATAATAAGGGAATGAGTTTCACAAAGGAAAAAATAGGAAGGTACTAGATATGAAAGCAAACAAGACCATCAAAATTATTGGAGCCCTGGTCGGGCTGTGTTTCATCACTGCACTGGCCACCGCACAGCAAAAGACGATTGCCGATGACGATCTACTCAAGATGCTGGACTCGGCGGGAGGGAATTCTTCGGAAGAAGCGGCCTCCACCGATCTTGCCGAAGTGGAAATCGTTGAAACCATCGAGGCGATTGATGCCCCTGCAGATCTCGCAGGCATCGTGGACGATCTGGGCATGGCGGAATATGACGAAAATGAAGCATCCAGTTCCGGCGACCTGATTTCTGTGCGTTTGAATAAAGTCGGTCTGGAAGAAGCCATCAATCTTTTTGCCCAGCTTTCCGGGGCCAACATCATTGTTCCCGAGCTTACGGAAGCCGCGCAGATTTCCGTGAACCTCAAGGATGTCGAATGGCGTCCGGCGCTTCAATCCATTCTCGACGCGTACAACTATGAACTCTACCAGAAGGTGCCTGCTTCCAACGTCTTCAGCGTCCGGCGCCGTCCGGCTGGCGCACCCGAACCCCAAGTGGTTGAAACCTTCAAGCTCAAGTATGCAACGGTTCCCAATGTCGCCTCGCTGATCCGTGAGCTGCTGCCCGAAGATGCCAAGGTATCTGAATTTGCTTCCCGCAACATGATCGTGGTGAAAACTTCCGAGGCCAGCCTGAGCGAGATTCGCTCCGTGATTACCACCATCGACATCGTTCGCCAGCAGGTCTACATAGAATCCAAATTCATGGAATTGAGCGACAAAGCCCAGAAGGATCTGGGAATCGACTGGAGTGTGCTTCAGGCCTATGGTTTGGGAACGGTGGGATCCACTGAGCAGCGTTCGGTCAACAGCGACTCCTCGACCAAGACAGATACGGATTTTACCGATGCCAATGGGCTGGCCTATGAGGACGCAACAGGCTATTTGAACAATGGACAGCGTATTCCCGGTTCAGGAATATTCACGCTCGAAGGCGTGACCCCGTCTGTAAGCGACGTGACGACCGAAGGGACCAGCAAAGTGCTGACCAGTGTCCTCAGTGCCGATGAGTTCCGTGTGGTTCTCAGCGCATTGGAGGAAAATAAAGGGGTGAACGTGGTCTCCAACCCGAAGGTTATCGTGGCCAATGAAGAGAAGGCCAACATTTCGATTGTCCGCAAGGAACCCAACCTCAAGCAAGAGCGTACGGAGTCGTTGAATGATACGCCAACGGAGATTTCCTTTATGCTTGATCCAGAGCTCCCGTTCTTCGAATACGGCATCAGGCTTGATGTAACCCCCTCCATTAACACCTCCAGCAATATTACCGTGAGAATTAATCCGTCGCTGACCCGCAAGTTTGGCGATAAGGATGCGGGAGCCACCACCTATCCGATCATCGACGAAAAAACCATCGAAACCGTATTCAATCTAGCCAGTGGGCAGACGGCTGCGATCGGTGGATTAACCGAAGTATCGGACAGCGAGGAAGAACGCAAAATCCCCGTGCTGGGAAGTATTCCCTTCCTTGGAAGATTGTTCTCCTGGAAGCAAACCATCACCGACCAACGCGAAACCATTATTTTCGTAACCGTTGGATTGGCCAATACGATGGACTTTGATGTTGAAACCGGACTTCCCGAAGATTCCGAATTGGCCCGTCGCCAGATCATCAAGGACCGCAATAAAAAGAAACTGCGCGAGCAAGGTCGGGCTCATTATCAGACCCAAGAGGACGACAAGCTCGACGACATGCTCAAGGTGCTCAATCAAAAAGAAAAAGAGCGGCAGCAACGCCGACTCCACGCTACGGAGAAAGAACAGGAAAAGGCCGCGAAGAAAACGACCGAACCGTCTGAAGTCGCCTCGATTAATTAGTTTAATAGTAACACGGTCGGAAAGCCCTCGCCCTGGCGAGGTGCACCGGCTCGATGGGAGTTGCCATGAAGAAAAGAATCATAGGTTTAGGATGGATCGGCGGATTGGCCGGAGCTGTTTTGCTGACGGGATGGATGTGGGCAAAGCACGATACCTCGAATCAGAGTGCTCCGCTCGAGAAGTTCGCGAACACGACCGGAAATTCCCAGAGGGAAGTGGCGGTGATGGTCTCGGCGGTCACGACAAACTCGGTGGCGTTGGATTTGCAGGCTCAACCCTCGCTTCTCGATGAGCGCCAAACCATGCAGGCCGATGGCTCCGTACTTCGCGAAACCCTCGTGCTCGCCAAGGGGAAATATCCCAACCGCATCGTGCTGGAAACACTCCGCAAGGATCATCAGCTTAGAAAATTTGTTCCGGGCGGCCGCACGGAAATGGTGGCCGACCAAGTGCTCGTCAGCCTCCATGCCGGTGTTTCGGTCGAGGCCCTCGAAGAGCTCGCCAAGCAATTTGGAGCAACCCTCCTTCAGCCGTTGTCCGACGGCCGGACTTTTGTGGTTCAACTTAAAGCTCCCACGCTGGATGCCGTGAGCGAGGCCATTGCATTCTTCGGAAAAGCAACGGAACAACTGGCCTATGCAGAACCAAACTATGTCCGCCACCTCACTAAAGTGCCCAACGATTTGATGTATGGAGACCTGTGGGGAATGCCCAAGGTTTCCGCTCCGGCCGCATGGGACATCACGACCGGGAGCAAGGACGTTGTCGTGGCCGTGATTGACACCGGCATGGACATGGACCACCCCGACCTGCTTTCCAACCTTTGGATCAACGACGGCGAAATTCCCGGCGACGGGCTCGACAACGACGGCAACGGCTACATCGACGATGTCAATGGCTGGGATTTTGTGATCGAAGACAACGATCCTGAAGATGGAGATGGCCACGGAACGCACACCGCCGGAACGGTAGGGGCCGTGGGCAACAACGCCAATCAAGTGGTTGGAATGTGCTGGAATGTAAGCCTCATGCCTGTACGGGCCGGTGACAGTCTGGGGCTACTCGACTCGGATATCGTCGAGAGTATTCGCTATGCCGCACGCAACGGTGCCAAAGTGCTTTCTAACTCCTATGGCGGCCCCGGCTTCAGCCAAACCGTCTACGATGCCATCGAGTTTGCCAACGAACGGGGCTCCATTTTCGTGGCGGCCGCAGGCAACGACTCCACCGATAACGATTTGCTTCCCCAGTATCCAGCCGGCTACGACCTGCCGAACGTGATCTCGGTTGCGGCCTCGGATGAAAATGACAACCTAGCTAGCTTTTCCAATTTTGGAGCAAGTTCAGTCGACCTCGCCGCTCCGGGCGTTAACATTATGAGCACCGTGCTCAACGGCGAAACAGGAACCAAGCAAGGCACCTCCATGGCCTGTCCGCTTGTGGCTGGCGCGCTCGGCTTATATGTCAGCTACGATCCATCCATCACTCCCGCGGCAGCCAAGCAGTTGCTGTTGGCCAGTGTGGAGCCCGTGGCTTCGCTGCAAGGGAAGGTGGCCTCGGCCGGACGCCTCGATGTGCATGGACTGTTTGTGAATGCAAACGACTCCGATGGGGACGGCATGCCGGATTCGTGGGAGGAACTGTACGGCCTCAACCCGAACGATCCTTCCGATGCTGATTTGGATAACGATGCCGACTTCCTGACCAACCTGCAGGAATACCAACATGGCTGTATTCCGATGGATGAAGATACGGATGGCGACAGCCTGATCGACGGTTGGGAAATCCAGTATGGCTTCAATCCGCTCGATGTGCACGGCACGCTGCCGCGCCTCCAATACCTGGGTTTCAACGGAGCCTGCAAAGATTCCTACGACGTGGTCGTTCAAAATGGATATGCCTATGTGGCGGATGGCGCATTCGGCCTGAAAATTCTTAATTTGACGGAGCCTGAAAACGCCATTCTCGTGGGCTCCTATGCCACATCCGGTTCTGCCCGTGGCGTGGTGGTGGAGGGGGACTATGCGTATGTCTCCGATGCCGTGAAGGGATTCTTCATTATTGATGTTTCCAACCCTGCCGACCCGACTTTTGTTTCCGAACTTCCGTTGCCATCGCTTAAGGCGGCGATCGACGGGGGCTATGCCTATTCGGCTGCGGGAAGCAACGGCTTGCGGGTCATTGATATTTCCAACCCGCTCACTCCGGTAGAGGTCGGTTCATTCACCGGCAACAACGACCCGAACTTCGTGGTCAACGATGTTGCGCTGGCAGAGGGCTCGGTCTACATGGCGCTGGACGGCGGCCTGGGGCAGATCTCTGCAACACCCAGCCTGGCCAACTATTCGGTGAAGGCCATTGCGGACTCCGAAGGCCATAAAAACTGCACCTCGGTCTTCTATAATGAATCCGAACTTTACGTCACCCTCCAGAACTACGGGGTCTTTGTATATACCCTTTCCAAGACGCTGCTGGGCGGCGGGGAAACCCCCGGTTCCGCGGAAGATGTATACCAGCACGAAGGGCTGATCTATGTCGCCGACGGCAACAAGGGTTTACAAATCCTCAACGGCACGGACTTTTCCAGCATCACCACCTATGCGAGCTACGCCAACGTTCCCGCCTTTGGTGTGACCGTCGCGAACGGCCATACCTATGTTGCCGGAAAATCATCAGGCTTGCAGATCTTCAGAAGTGCGGTCGACTCCGACTCCGACGGCATGTATGACGGTTGGGAAATCCAGCACTTTGGATCGCTCGACCAAACCTACACCAACGACTTCGATTCCGATGGCATCATCAACTGGGGTGAATATTTGATCAACCTCGTGCCGACGAGTGCCGACCAGGATTCCGACACGTTGGTGGATGGCTTCGATGAAGTCCGCACCTATCTCACCGATCCGCGCACCGCCGATACCGACGAGGATGGCCTGTCCGATCATTATGAAGTAACCACCAACGGCGTGGACAACGTCTACTTTACCAATCCGCTTGCCGCCGACACCGATGGCGACGGCATGAACGATCAATGGGAAATCGACAACGGGCTGGACCCAACCGTGGACGATGCCGCCGCCGACCCCGATTCGGACGGTGCCACCAACCGCGAAGAGGGACAAGCAGGAACCGATCCTTCCAACCCCGACACCGATGCCGACGGCATACCCGACGGATGGGAAATCGATATAGGCCTCGATCCGCTCGTGGACGATGCGGCCGATGATCCCGACAGCGATACCCTCACGAACCTCGACGAATACAATCAGCGGTTGGTGGGCCCCTACTTCGGCTCGACGCATCCGAAAAAGGCCGACTCGGACGATGATGGTTTGACCGATCCCGATGAAATCAACCTTCACGGAACCGACCCCAACCTTCCCGATACCGACGGCGATGGAATGCCCGACGGATGGGAAGTTGACCACAGCCTTGATCCGCTTCTCGACGATGCGGCGGGCGATCTCGACGGCGACGGACTCTCCAACTATGAGGAGTTCCTCAATGGAAGCGATCCGTTCAGTGCCGATACCGACAACGATGGATTCCCCGACGATTGGGAGCGCGACTGGAGTACCATGGCCACCAACGCCGCCGACCCCGTGGTGGTGGACGACAACGGGCCATTTGATTGGTGGGAATACGGGGGGCAGCCCCAGGATCCGCAATTGAGCGATCCCGATGAAAACGGATCGAAAGATCACCCGTTCGATGCCATTCAGGAAGCAATTAATGTGGCCTCCAATGGCTATACGATCCTAGTAAAGGAAGGTCAGTACTATGGCACCGGAAACCGGGAAATCCGTCTTGGAAATATCGAGTTGCGTATTCTTGCCGAAGAGCAGGGAGACCCCTCCTTAACGGTGGTTCGCAGCCATGGACTTGGAGCTGTGTTTATCTTTGATGGCGGCCAAACCACCAACACCGTCTTGTCGGGATTCACGATTCAGAGTTCGATGATTGGAACCGATTGTTCCAATGGGGATTGCGGTGAGACGCATGGCATCATTTGCAAGGATGCCTCCAGTCCGTTCATCGTTAACTGCGTGGTGGAAATCTGCCGGGACGATGCGGTCTATTGCGAATTCTCATCCAGCCCGATCCTCTCCAATGTGGTCATACACACGATCTATGAAGGGAACGGGATTTATGCCAAGGACGGGTCTTCCCCAAAAATTATCGATTGTCTGATTACCGATATCTTTATTGGAAGCGGGATCCTCTCGGTGGATAGCGATGGTTTGGAAGTCATCAATACCGTCATCTCCGATTGCGACAATGATTTTGGAATCGGCCGGGGAATCTGGTTGGTGAACGATGCCAATGCTCAGATCATCAATACCACGATTGCCGATTGTCAGGGCGGCATCCGTTGCGAAAACAGCTCGCCGATGATTGACCAATGCACCCTCTCGGGAAATGCCGCACCGGACTACTACATCGTGAACAGTATTGGTTTTATGGCAAACACGAATATTGCCGAGTGGGCTTCGGATTCTGACAACAGTGCAACGGATGAACGTAATGAAGACGAAAACGGCGGGGGTATTCTGTTGCTGTCTGGAAGCTTCCCGACCATCCAAAACTGCGTCATTGTCAACAATCGAACTTGGGCTTCGGATCCTGAATATCCCGAAAATGTGGTCAAACCATACTACGGTCTCGGTGGAGGGATCTTTGCCGGGCCGAACTGCGCCACCCGAACCATCAATTGCACGGTTTCGGACAACGAGGCCATGACCCTTGGTGGAGGCATGACGACCTACGGTAATTTTGTTGAGTACCTGCGCAATAATATTTTCTGGGGCAACCTCTGTCATAATGCGTGGCTGGACACGGATGTGGATCCGGCCGAGCTGAGAACGCCGGGGAACATCTTCTTTAATTCACTGCACTGCAATGAGGGAACGCTTCACTTTGATCCGTGGTATTGCGATATCAGCGATGGATTTGGCTTCGTGATCGACCGCTTCAACTTCGAAAGCAATCCGTTGTTTGCCGGTGGGGGCGACTACCGCATCGTGACCAACTCGCCTTGCATCGATTCCGGCACCTATTACGACGCGCCGCTCTACGACCGCGATGGTGTGCAGCGTCCTCTGGACGGCGATACCAATACCAACAATTACTACACGATCGATGTGGGTGCATACGAGTACATCAACCCGAACGTCGACACGGATGGCGACGGCATCCTCGACCAGGATGAGGTCAACGTCGGAACCGATCCGACGGAAAACGATACGGACTTCGATGGCATGTCCGACGGATTCGAATCCCTGTATGGACTTAACGCCAATGGAGATGATGCCGCCGGCGATGCCGATGCCGATGGAATGTCGAATGCCGAAGAATATGCCAACGGCACGGCACCCAACAATTCCGACACCGATGGCGACCACAGCCCGGACGGCGACGAGGATGTTGCCGGAACCAACCCGCTTGATGAAACGTCTTACTTCTATGTGTTCGACATCCAGCCTCTGCAGGGTGGCGGAAGTGAAATTTCCTTCGATACCGTTTCCGAAAGAATCTACACGGTCTACTGCAACACCCAGCTCGGTGGCGAATGGATGGAGTTGGCCCGCGGAATCCAAGGTACAGGCGGCTCGGTTAGCGTGCAGGATGCTCTCAACGAAGAAAGCTGCTTCTACAAAGTGGAGGTCAGTAAATAACATTCTCCCTACACTTCCAGGTATTGGGCCGAGGATTCTCCCGCCTTATCCAATGCCTGGAAACCTTTTGCCGGAGCGCGTTTTCGAACGCGCTCCTTTTTTGTGGGTGGTGGGCTTGACCGTACGAGGAATCTAGTGCAGGTTGCCGCCTTTCCTAACCAAACCCAAACATAACCCGAGGACGGTATGTAATGAGCGATTGGATCGGCCATGAGTGCGGTATTGCCGCTGTACGACTACTTAAGCCCCTGAGTTTCTACGTCGAAAAATACGGCACACCGATGTATGCGGTGAACAAGCTCTCCCTGTTGATGGAAAAACAACACAACCGCGGGCAGGATGGTGCCGGCGCCGTTGCCATTAAACTCGACATGCCCCCCGGCGAGCCCTACATCTTCCGCACCCGCTCCGCCGACAAAAATCCGATCATGCAGGTGCGCACCCGTATGATGCGATCCTTCGCCGACGCCCGCGAAAAGCATCCTGAAAAATACAAGGATGCCGAATGGGTCAAACGCAACGTACTCTTTGCCGGCGAGCTGCTGCTGGGTCATCTGCGCTACGGCACCCACGGTGCTTCCGGCGAATCCTTCTGCCACCCCTTCCTTCGCCAAAGCAATTGGATGACCCGCAACCTCGCCATTGCCGGCAACTTTAACCTCACCAACAACGACGAGCTCTTCGATATGCTCGTTGAACTCGGCCAGCATCCGCGCAACAAGGCCGACACCGTCATGGTGCTTGAAAAGATCGGACACTTTCTCGACGAGGCCAACGATTTCCTCTTCCGGAAATACCGCAAAGAAGGCCTCACCCGCGCCGAGATCACGGAGCGCATCATTAAGGAACTCGACATCTACCGTATTCTTAAGAAAGCCACCCGCGCGTTCGACGGGGGCTATGTGATGGCCGGCATGATTGGCCACGGCGACCTGTTTGTCCTGCGCGATCCCGGCGGCATCCGCCCCGCGTTCTACTACCAAGATGATGAAATCGTAGTCGTTGCCTCCGAACGCCCGCAGATCCAGACCGCGCTCAACGTGCCGATCGATACCGTGCAGGAAATCAAGCCCGGTCATGCATTGGTGGTCAAGCGCTCGGGCGAAGTGTCGCACGAACTCGTCAACCAACCCACAGCCATTACCCAATGCTCGTTCGAGCGCATCTATTTCTCGCGCGGAACCGACCGGGACATCTATAAGGAGCGCAAGGACCTCGGCCGCTCCCTCGTTCGCGCCGTGCTCGATGCCGTCGACTACGACCTCGAAAACACCGTCTTTTCCTTCATCCCCAATACCGCCGAAACCGCATTTTTCGGCTTGGTCGAAGGCGTGAAAGATCAGGTGGGCGAACGGATGAAATACCATTTGCTCCAGGAAAAGAACCTCACGGCCGAGCGGGTCGATGAACTGCTCTCCTTCCAGCCGCGCGTCGAAAAGATCATGACCAAAGATGCCAAGCTGCGGACCTTTATCACCGCAGATTCAAATCGAGAAGAACTCGTTGCACAGGTCTACGACATCACCTACGGGTTGATCAAACCCGATGATACGCTCGTGGTGCTCGACGACTCCATCGTACGCGGAACGACCCTGCGCACCAGCATTCTGCGGATTCTCGACCGACTCAACATGAAGAAAATCGTTATTGTTTCATCCGCCCCCCAAATCCGCTACCCCGACTGCTACGGCATCGACATGTCGAAAATGAAGGACTTCATTGCCTTCGAAGCGGCGGTGGCTCTTGCCTGCGATACCGGCCAGGAAGCCGTGCTCGACGAAATCTACGATGCCTGCAAAGCGGACGAAAAGAAACCGCGCGCCGAAGCACAAAATCAGGTAATCCGCTTGTTCGACCTGTTTCAGGCCGATCAGATTTCCAAGAAGATTGCCCAAATCCTTACGCCCGAAGGCATGAAGGCCAAGGTGCAGATCATCTATCAGAATATCGAGGGGCTTCACGAAGCCTGTCCCGACCATATCGGCGACTGGTACTTTACCGGAAACTATCCCACCCCCGGCGGTCATCGCGTCGCCAACCGCTCCTTCATCAACTTCATGGAAAAGAGCAACGCACGCGCATACTGATGGGCGGAACGATCTGGCATTCATTTTTGCGCAAAGACTGTTGCCCCCGGCAGACCTATGCGGTTCTCTCCGGACGGAAACCCCGTCTCTCTGAAGTGAGGCGGGTTTTATTTCCAATGGTTGGAAACAGTTGATTTATCGCGCGGGTCTGACAAAATCGCTCACTAAATTTACTGGAGTATGGATGAAACTGCCTTTTTCTCTTTTTCTGGCGTTCAAATATCTAAAACCTCGGCGGTCGTTTATTTCGGCGGTGACGGTGATTTCGATGCTGGGCGTGACGATCGGCGTGGCCGTGTTGATTGTTGTTTTGTCGGTGATGACGGGGTTCGACGAAGTGTGGCGCGATAAAATCCTGGGATTCAATGCGCACGTGAGCATTGTTCAGCAGGGCGGGATTTTACGCAATCCGGATGCCGTGCTGGAGAAGGTGGCTCAGGTCGAGGGCGTGGTCGGCGCTGCGCCGAGCCTTGAGGGGTTGGTGTTGATTCAGGTGGACGACCGGGTGCATACCCCGATTCTGCGCGGGGTTGATCCCGAACTCGAACCTTCGGTCAGTCAGGTTCCCGGAAATATAATTGCCGGTGAGTTTGCCGTGGAGGACGGTCAAATTGTCGTGGGGCGGGATCTGGCGCGCCGTCTGAACGTCTGGGTGGGCGATAAACTGACGGTTTATTCCCCGCAGAGTTTTGTGAGCGAAGATGAAATTCGCCTGCCCGAGGAACTGGTGATTTCAGGAATTTTCCACGTGGGGATGTATGAATATGATGTCGGCTTCGCGTTCACTTCGCTCGAAACCGCGCGGGAACTCTACGATGTGGAGCAGGGCGTGCATACCGTGCAGGTGATGCTGGATAATCCGCTCCGCGCCCCCGAGGCGGCGATGGAGCTGCATGAACGGCTGGGGGTTGGCTTTTTGCCGCGGACCTGGATGGAGATGCATAGCCAGATTTTTGCCGCGCTGCATGTGGAGAAGAACATGATGTTTTTCCTGCTGGCGTTTGTTGCGCTGGTCGCGGCGTTCAGCATCACCAATACACTGATTACATTGACCGTGCAGAAGACGCGCGAGATTGGTCTGCTCAAATCGCTGGGCTTCGGCAATGGCGGAATTACGGGCATCTTTTTCTGGATGGGGCTGGTTCAGGGCATCTTCGGCAATGCGCTGGGTGTGGGGCTGGGCATGTTGATTCTTAAATACCGAAACGAATTGCTGACCTTTATGTCGAGCGAGTTTAATCTGGAACTCTTGCCTCCGGAACTCTATCAGCTGAGCAAGCTTCCCTCCCACACGATGGGTTCGGACGTGGCAATTGTTTGCGGCCTCGTGCTCCTTTTCTGCACGCTCGCCGGTCTGGTTCCCGCCCTTCGTGCCGCCAAGATGGAGCCGGTGGATGCGTTGCGGTATGAATAGAGAGTGAATTTCGCTAAATGAAACGTATCCGGGTTTATCTGTGTCTATCTGTGGTTCTCCTCTCCGCCGTTGTTTCGGTTCGGGCGGGGTTCGATTGGGATCCGGTGTATGAAAAGACATCGGCGACGAATGGGGTGGAGTTTCTGGCGGCCCGGCCGTTTTATTCGCACCGCGAAGATCCGGAAAACGAGCGGTGGCGAAAGGATTATCTCTGGCCGCTCTACACGAAGAAGGGGTTCAAGGAGGAGACATACGGCCGCTTTCTCTTCTTCGGCTACTCGCTGGATTTTTCGGAAGACGACGATCGCCACCGGAACTGGGTGATCCCGTTCTACTACCAAGGGGTGGATGCCCACGGCGAGGGCTATTTCGCCATCTTCCCGTTCGGCGGAACCATCCACGAGTTTATGGGGCGCGATAAAATCATGTTCGTGCTGTTTCCCGTCTTTGGAAAATCGCAGGTGAACGATGTGCATACGACGACGGTGCTCTGGCCGATCGGATCGCGCTCGAAAGGCGAAAAGGCGGATCGTTTTCGCGTCTGGCCGTTCTATGGCCGAACGGATTTATATGGCGAATACCAGAAAAAATTTATTCTGTGGCCGATCTATACTTCGGTCAATTACACCAATGAACGCAACCCCGGCGGTGGCTTTGTTCTCGTTCCCATCTATGGAAGGGTCAAAACAGAGAAGGCGGATACCTTTTGGGTGGTGGCCCCGTTTTTTCGCTACATGACGAGTGAGGAGCAGTGGATCGTGCATGCGCCGTGGCCCTTCATTCAGCTGGCTGGCGGCACCATGGAAAAACGGATTTTCTGGCCGTTCTATGGGAAGAAGAGTCTTGGAACGCTGACGCGGCAGTATTGGTTGTGGCCGTTTCTTTGGAACAATAAGACCGAATATGCCCGCCACATCCAGTATCGCCGCTACGGGGTTCCGTTCCTGTTCTACCAGACGGACAAGGTCACGAAGGCGACTGAAAAGTATGAAGTGGGCGATGTTGCATCCAGGTATTGGAAAATCTGGCCGCTGATGAGCTGGGAGCGCGAGCATGAGAATTCCCGGTTCCGAACCTTGGAGTTTTGGCCGATGCGCAACACGCCGGGGATCGAACGAAACTGGGCTCCATACTGGACGCTCTATCGGCGGGTGAACACCGATGGCGAGGTGGGGCACCATGTTTTATGGGGGCTCTATCGGCAGACGAAAAGCCCGGAGCAGTTTGAATGGTCTTTACTCAAAGGGTTCGTCGGTTATAAAAAGACGAACAACAGTCGCCGCTACCGCTTTTTATTCATGTGGTTCGGCGGGGAGGAGCAACCATAACCACGTTTATTTCAAACTATATGAACTACCCCGTTCGTTCTGCGGAACGATTTGGTAAGCAGGTCTTGCAACTCATGCATGACACCGGCCATGCCATGTTCATGATTCTGGAGGCGGGCTACTTCACGCGATATGTCTTTTCGAAGCGCAGTCGGCATGAGGTGGCCACCCAGTTGTACATTACCGGGATCAAAAGTCTGGGTGTCATCACTGTGGTGGCTCTTTTCACAGGAATGATCCTTGCACTACAAACGGGCCTTGCGTTGAAGGACTATGGCCAGGAGGTCTACATCGGTTCTGCCGTCGCGGTTTCGATGATCCGTGAGATGGGGCCCTTCATGACGGGGCTAATCATCGCGGCCAGCGTGGGCTCGGCCATTGCCGCGCAGATTGGAACCATGGTGGTCTCGGAGGAGATTTCCGCGCTGGAAGTGATGAGCATTAACCCCAACCGGTTCTTGGTCATGCCGCGTTTGGTGGCGTTGACCGTAATGATGCCGATCCTGACCGTCTACACCAACATTCTCGGCATCCTTGGAGGGGCTCTGGTGGGGGCAACGCAGCTGGGAGTGACGGTGCAGGCCTATATGGACAACGCCACCGAGTTTTCCACGAACACGGATTTATACGTCGGCCTTTTCAAAGCCCTCATTTTCGGCATCGTCATTACGGGGGTTTCGTGCCACCAAGGGTTCATGACAACCGAGGGAGCCGTGGGTGTCGGCAAAGCGACCCGCCGGGCGGTAATTATTTCGTTTCTGGTTATTCTGGTATTGGGCTACATGATTACGAGGTTGTTCTACATATGATTCGCTTTGAAAATGTGACCAAGGCGCTGGGTTCCAAAACCGTGCTCAACAACATTAGTTTCGAGGTCGGCGCGGGCGAAACGTTTGTGATTGTCGGGCTTTCCGGTGCGGGGAAAAGCGTTACGCTCAAGCATATGATTCAACTGATGCGTCCCGATATTGGCAATATTGTGATCGATGGCGAGCTCATCAATAATCTGAGCCGCGCTGCGCTGCGGGAGATGCGGTATAAATTCGGTGTGTTGTTCCAGAGCGCGGCTTTGTTGCAATGGATGAACGTCACCGACAATGTGGCACTGCCCCTGAGGGAGCACACCAAAATGGGCGAAAAGGAAATCCTGCGCCTCGTCGGTGAAAAGCTGGAGTTGCTCAACCTCGCCGATGCCGGGGATAAGTTTCCGGCCGACCTTTCGGGAGGCATGCAAAAACGGGTTGGACTCGCGCGGGCCATTATCATGACGCCGAAAATCGTGCTGTACGATGAGCCGACATCTGGACTCGATCCGGTGACCTCCCGACGTATCGACGATTTAATCGTGAATATGCGCGACGAGCTAGGTATAACCAGTGTTGTTGTCACCCACGACTTACACAGTGCGCTGGCCATTGGAACGCGTATTATGATGCTGCACGAGGGCCGGATTGTGGAAAACGCGACCCCGGAGGAGTTCATTCGATCGAAGGATGCCACGGTACAGAGTTTTCTGGAGTCGCAGTACATCACTAAAAAAGGAAAATGGGAAAGTATGGGCCATGAATAAGCATAGACGCGAAGTTTCGATCGAGATCCTCGTTGGACTGTTCATGTTCATCGTACTGATTGCGCTGGGCATTTTCACGATTGTGCTCAGCAAGGAAAAACTTTGGGAGGAAAGCTATCAGTATGAGATTGTCTTTTCCGAAGTAGGCGGCTTGCGCGAAGGCGATAATGTATTTCTACGCGGGATGAATATCGGCCGCGTCAAGCAGACGACGCTCGAAGAGAGTCGGGTGCATGTCTACGTCACGCTCGATCTGCCGGTCACGCTGCGCCGTGGCTATAAAATCGATGTGGTCGATGCCTCCATGCTCGGCGGAAAAAACCTGAAGATCTATGAAGGGCCGGAGAACGCCGAGGAATTGGGGGGAAATATGACCATTCTCGGCTCACAACCCATCGACATCATTGTGGAACTTGGTGCCGCCGTTAACGGGTTTCAGGAGATGATTAATGCCGTCTCCCGGGGGCAGGGCACGCTCGGAAAACTTCTGAAAGATGAGACCATGTATAACAACATGGTGACCGTGAGCGATGATCTGAAAAAAGTGGTTTCCCGAGTGGAAAAGGGGGAAAGCTCCGTCGGTCGCCTGTTGTCGGACGACGATAGCGTGTATGAGGATCTGATGGAGGCGATGGCCTCGCTCAAAAACATTTCCGCCTCCCTCGAAGCGGGGGAAGGTACCCTTGGCCTGTTGATGCAGGACAAAACCATCTATGAAGACATTCAGGTGCTGATGGCGAACCTTAGGCTGGTCAGCGAAGGGCGGGGGACGTTGGGCAAGCTGATGTCGGAGGACGATCAAGTCTATGCCGACCTGCAGGCCACGCTGGAGGCCGTCCGCAGCATTTCCGAGAGCATCAACGAGGGCGAAGGAACCATCGGGAAGCTGGTACGCGATGCCAAGCTCTACGACGAAGCCTCTTCGTTGGTTGAGGATATACGCGCCGCCGTGGACGATCTCCGTGAAGCCTCTCCCATCACCTCGTTTGGCAGTGTGATCTTTGGTGCGTTCTAACCGGCAATCCCCGTGGTGAAATCAATCCGTAAACGAAAGGTGCGCAAGCTGTTTCGGTTGGGAGCCCTTGTTGCGGCCATTGGCGGAATCATTCTGTTCCAACTCCATGAAAAACGCCGCGAACCCCCCGTGGTCAGTATTGGCGAAATTTCTCCCTCCATGAACTTCGCCTTGGTTCGGATTGAAGGCGTGCTGGAGTCCGATGCCCGGAAACTTCGCAGCGGAACGATGCTCTATGTGGTTGAAGACGGCAGTGGAACCCTCTCCGTTTTTTCCACCCATGTTCCGGAGGGAAAGCCCCCGGAAGCAGGGAGTGAAATAAGGGTGGAAGGCCGGCTCAGCATCGGTGCCGGAAACGAAGTCCGTATGCGTGCGGAGCTCCTCGAAACCGTTTCTGTATCGGGAAAAGATCCGGTGGAGGGCGACTTTTTATCCGAACAGAAACTCTCCGAAATCACGGCCGATCAAAAGGGGGTTCGAATGACCGTCTATGGCCGGGTTTCCAAAATTTGGAACCCTCGGCCCGATTCCAGGGCACCCCATAAAATTGTGTTGGTTGATCCGAGTGGAACACTGGATGTGGTGCATTGGTTTGCTCCGGAGAGATCCCTTGCCGTGGGGGATGAACTCGAGATTTTCGGCACGTTGGATCTCTATAAGAACCGGCTGCAACTCAAGGTATGGAAGGCTACGGATATCCGCCCCTTCAAATAGGAGGATTTGCATCCCGCACCCAGTCGAGGAGTTCGTCGCGGTTGGCGAAGCGGCCATCCATCTGCGCGT
>JAOZKS010000365.1 GCA_029935255.1 Pontiella sp. | reverse complement strand
CAGCGGGGGGCGGGCCTCGACCTGGTAGAAGCGGCTGGTGTCGGTTGCGCCGGGCACCTCTTCGGTCGCATTCGGCCCGGAGGGCGGGATGAACGGGTAGCTGGTGGCCGCCCAGGACATGCCGTTGCTGAGCGCAGCGGCCTGCTGGAGCGTGTAGACGCGGGTGGTCTTGACCGGCCAGGTGACCCAGTTGGTGGTTCCCAATGCCTGGAAGTCGGTGATGGCCAGATAGTCGCCGGGATCGAACGGATCGGTGTCGGCGGCATATTCTCCAAGGTCCGGAATCCCATCGCCGTCGGCGTCGCCACCACCGAGGGCGGTCAGGACATTGGTATGCCCATATTCCCATGCGTCGGGGATGCCGTCGCCGTCGATGTCGGGGCCGGAGGCGATGGCTAGGGTTTTGATGCCGGAGAGGCCGAGCCACCCGACGTTTGCGCCCCAGGCATAGCCGGAGAGCTCGCCCGTCAGCAGATCCACCCTGGGCTGGCCCTGGCCCTGCTCAAAGTTGATCCAGCCAATGTTTGCGCCGTAGGCATAGCCCGCCAGGTTGCCAAGCCCGTCGTGGTTCACGCCAAAGTCGGTGGCCGATGTGTTGGAATAGACCTGCCCGTTGGCGGGCGAGCCGTCGCCGAGCGAGATCCATCCGCAGTTGGCGGAATAGATGTATCCCGAGCAAAAGGCCTGGCCAATCACCGCGCCGTGGGCAACATCGCCTTCGGCGTTGATCCAGCCCACGTTTGCACCATAGGCGTGTGGGTTGGCCGGGTCGATGGTGGTGGCCGCCATGCTTGAGAGGGCGGCGATGAGTGCTGCCATGATCAATAGTTGTTTCATTTCATTTTTCTACTTGTTAAAAACTAAAATTATCCCAAGCGTCTGCCCCGACTGGGGTGCTTTGGATGGTTCCAAGATAGTTGCCCACTGCAATGTCGTAATCGGTGGTGTTTCCGCTGGCGGTGTTCTTGACGATAAAGTTGCCGGAACCATCCACATCGATGCCGCGATTGTTGGAGGTCACATTGTTGCCCTCAATTCGGTTGCCTGCGCCCGTAGTGTGAATTCCCGCACCATCGCCACCATACGAATTATTCTCGCACACACAATCGGTGACCCGGTTGTGGTTAAAAACCTCGATGCCATCCATCTTGTTAAACTGTGCTCCGCATCCGGAAATGTTGCATCCATACCCCCCCGCATAAATGCCATTGTCGCCATTGAATTCTACCTCGCAATCACAGATCGTGCTGTCCCAGCCTACAGAGATTCCGTTGCCGCCATTGTGTCCGGCCGCACAACCACGAATCACACAGCCATCACTTGTTAAGATTCCCTCGGAAATATTATTGTATGCCGTGCAATCGTGGATCGTGCTTCCGTCTCCCACAGCGATACCATAAAAATTGCTAGAAACCTGCAGGTTGGAGAAGATTGCAGAGGTGCCATAACCAGAGGAGATGCCACCCATGTCGACACCTCCCCAGTGGACGACCTTGCCGTTTTTTACGGCTAGGTTGCGATAGGCGGAGTCCTGGTAGATGCCGTTCCCGCTGGATGCGCCGGGGCCGACGAGCGCGTGTCCGGCCATGTCGATGGTGACATCGTTGGCGGCAACGGTGATGCCATTGACTCCGGTTTGCGTGCAGGTGAGCGTTCCGGCGAGCTTGACGGAGCAGGGCCAGTCGAGCGTTTCGGGGATTTCGCATAGCAAAATATTGAGCTGGTTTCCGGCGGTAAAGCTGTAGTTGTCGCCGTTGCCCTTGACGATGTTGTTGGCGATATACGATCCAGTACCGTCAAGCTGGAGCCCTGCACCGCCGTTGCCGATGACAGTGTTGTCTTCCAGTACGGAGTCGTTGGCAGCATATATTCCGATAACAAAGCATCCCAGTGCTTCGCACTCCTTCAATTGGTTTACGGCGGCGGTCAGGTAGAAACCGTAGTAATTGTTCAGCGAGCGGCAGCGCACAAACCGGTTGTTTCCTGCATCGCTACTGAATCCGTCGTCGGCGTTTCCGGCGGCGACGCAGTCGCTGACGAGGGCGTTGGCGCCCACATAGAACCCGTCCCGGCCGTTGTCTGTGCTGCGCAAATCCTTCAGCACCACGCCGGTCGCTCCAACCAACCCGATTCCATCCAGCCCCCAGCCGCGAAGCTGCCCGTTTTTAATCACGAGGTTTTTAAATTGGCTGACAATGCCGGAGCCGTCACCGCCCTCCAGCGTGAACCCCATCAGATCCAGGGTCACGTTGTCGGCATCGATGGTGATGCCGTCGCCCGCGCCGGCCAGCGCGAGGTTTTTGGAAAGATAGTATGAACCCGACTGGCCGATGGTGCATGGCAGGCTGGAGATCGGCGTGCGCGGCTCCACTTGGTCGAGTGTCTTCATGGTGGGCGCCGGTGCGCCCGGCGGAGTCAGGCTGCCCTGCGCTGCGGCGTAGCTTGCGGTTAATGCAATGACCAATCCTGTTCCAAGGTTTGATTTTTTCATGATACTCTCCCTATTGCTGTTTTTCATATGCAGGAATCTTGAGCAGATCCCTTGATCAGGTCGGGGCTGGAGGCCGTGTTGCGCCAAACGCGGGAACGAGTGCGACCTCTCATAATTTTTTCTGCTCTCCTCTCTAAACCCTATCTGCCATTTACTCTTTTTCCGAGGATTGGCAAGGATAAATTCAGTATTTTATGCGAATATTCTAATGTATGTTTTGGCGGATAATCTATCGGCATCTTTATGCCTGCCGCCACCAAAGCCCGCTGGACGAAAAGCGAGGCTTGAGAAAGAGATTGGCTGTCCGGTTCTGAAATAGGTTGTCACCTTGGAAAGGAGTAATTCATAATATACTAAAATAATGATTACTTTATAGGTGTTTTGCGGGTTAACAATATATTTTTATTAAAATATAAAGGGGTATGCACTTTACTCAACCGGCCACAAGATGTAGGGTCTGGGCATGAAA
>JAOZKS010000364.1 GCA_029935255.1 Pontiella sp. | reverse complement strand
CCTCTACTGGGGCTTCCAAACCTTGACCTTTTTCCATTCGCGGCCCCATTCGAGGGCTTTGCGGTGGGAGGGGAAGTAGAGATCGATGTGCATTCCTTTGATGCCGCCTCCGATATCCTCGACGCGTCCCCAGCCGTAGCCGGGAATATGCATGATGGTTCCAAAGGGATAGTAACGAGTATCTGCGGCGATAGTTCCCCAGTCTGCCAGGGTTCCGGTTGCGGTAATCCCGACCGCTTTGGGTTGTCCTTTGGTTGGGCCATAGGCAACGACGGGTTTGAATTTCCAGTTGCGCTTCCATCCGCAGCATTTGCCACATTTGCAATAGCCGGTTGTCTCCATGTTGACCACTTCCGGCGGTTGGTTGCGGGGGATCCAGTATTTTTTTCCCGTCGCGCACCCGCTCAACAAAACTAAGCCTAGCAGGGATGGGAAAACTCGCGAAAAACCGCCAAGGCGCACCATTTCGTGTGTTTTGTGTCTTTCGTGGTTCAACTCACATCCCCCGACCAGATGGTTTCGATGCCCCCGGCGGTTTGAAGCACCAGCTCGCCATGATCGCCAAACCCGGCGAGGGTTCCGGTTTTTTTAATGTCTCCATCGTGGACGGTTAGAGTTTTTCCAATCGGCCCGGCCTTTTCGGTCCATTCTTCCCGGAGGGCGGAAAAACCACTTTGCTCCCATTTCCCAATCCAATGGTCAAGAGGGTGGAAAAGCGATTCCAGAGTTTCCTGCAGATTCTCCGCCCGTCCGCTTTCGATCAGCATCGACGTGGCTGGGCGGTCGATGGCCTCGGCTTCGTCGGAGCTCATGTTCACATTCAGTCCGATCCCCACAATAATGCCTTTCTTGTTAAGAGCGGGGTTTTCAACCCGTTCGGACAGAATGCCGCAGATTTTTTTTTCATCCACCAGAATATCATTGGGCCATTTGGGGGCGGAGCGGATTCGCAAGGCACGAAGCATTTCATTCACGCCCAGCGCAACAGCCATGGTAAGGGAGGGGACGGCCATCAACTCGGCATGGGTCTGGACAAACAGGGAAAAGCAAAGGTTTTGACCGGGTGTGGAATACCACGTTCGGTCTTGTCGACCCCGTCCGGCGGTTTGTTCCCGTACAGCAATGATGTGCCCGCTTCCGAGATCCAACCCCTGGAAAAACTGTTCGCGCAAGGTGGCATTGGTGGAAGCGAGTTTATCAAACCATTCAACTTGGAAATTCACGGGAGTTGATCCTGTATTTAGATTGGGTATTATTTGGTAAAATGCTAAGTGGAGTGGAGTTTTTCACTAGCCATGGTAACGCAACATACGTATACATGTGCACTCATTTTCAAACTGAGGAGACTATAGACGATGGATCTTTTGATGCAAGGACTTGTCCTAATGGTAATTGGCATGGCAACGGTATTTGCCTTTCTCGTATTGCTGATCTTAGCTATGAACGGATCGGCGGCGTTTTTTCGTAAATTCGCCCATCTGTTCCCGGAAGAAGAACAGCTTCCCGCAAAAGCGGCTTCGGCAATGGATCCCGTTGCGCAAATCGCCGTCGCTTTGGCAGCAATCAGAGCAAAACGGGGTTAGGGGGCTAGATCGGATGCGAGGATCATCCGAATCTGTATCCAGAAGATTACCCCTCCCCCCATCCGGTTACATCCTGTAATCCAGTCAAAAATTTAAACAACTAGGAGAAATATTGTGGCTAAGAAAACGATCCATATCATGAACACCGCATTTCGCGACGGGTTTCAGTCCGTCTATGGAGCGCGCGTATTGACCGAAGATTTCCTGCCGGCTGTAAAAGTATGTGCCGCGGCCGGACAAACCCATTTCGAGGCGGGTGGCGGAGCGCGTTTTCAGGCACCCTTCTTCTACTGCAACGAAAGTGCGTTCGACATGATGGACAAGTTCCGCGAAGCGGCGGGACCGGATGCCGACCTGCAAACCCTCGCCCGCGGTATTAACGTCGTTGGCCTCGACTCTCAGTCGCGCGATATCATCGACCTGCATGCGAAGATGTTCAAGAAGCACGGCATGACGACCATCCGCAACTTTGACGCCCTCAACGATGTCAACAACCTGATCGACTCCGGAAAATCGATCACGGCCCACGGATTGAACCATGAAGTGGTCGTAACCATGATGGAGCTTCCTCCTGGATGTTCTGGAGCGCACACCGTCGAGTTTTACCAAAAAACCCTTCAGGACATTCTCGATGCGGGGATCCCCTTCGATAGCGTCTGCTTCAAGGATGCCTCGGGAACCGCCGTTCCGAAGAAAGTCTACGAAACGATCAAGATGGGCCGCAAGCTGCTGCCGGGCGACTGCAAGATTTCCTTCCACTCCCACGAAACTGCCGGAATCGGAACCATTGGCTACATCGCCGCCATCAAAGCGGGTGCGGATCAGGTCGACTGTTCCTTGGCGCCGGCCTCCGGTGGAACCTGCCAGCCTGATGTCGCTACCCTGTGGCATGCCCTGCGCGGAGAGGACTACGAGCTCGATGTTGACATCGACAAAATGATGGAGGCCGAAAAGGTCTTCAAGGAGTGCATGGCTGACTACGTCATCCCACCGGAAGCCCTCGCCGTTGAGCCATTGATTCCGTGGTCGCCGATGCCGGGTGGCGCACTGACCGCCAACACGCAGATGATGCGCGACAACAACATGATGGACAAATACGAAGAGTGCATCCACGCCATGGGCGAAGTCGTTCGCCGCGGCGGATTCGCCACTTCTGTAACGCCGGTCTCCCAGTTCTACTTCCAGCAGGCGTTCAACAACGTCATGTTTGGTCCGTGGGAAAAGTTTGCCGAAGGCTACGGTAAGATGGTGCTCGGTTACTTCGGCAAGACTCCGGTCGAGCCTGATCCGGAACTCGTCAAGCTCGCCACCGAAAAAATGGGCATGGAGCCGACCACCGACAACCCGGTCGACCTCAACGACGCCAATCCCGAGAAAGGGGT
>JAOZKS010000363.1 GCA_029935255.1 Pontiella sp. | reverse complement strand
CGGAACCCACTGCATCGGTGCGCCGGTGTTCAATCAATACGGCTATCCGATTGCAGCCATCTGGACCACCGGCCCTTCCGATCGCCTGCCCAAAACCCAATTCAAGAAAATCGGGAAAACCATCCGCAGCTATGCCGACATGATTTCCCGCCGCATGGGGTTCGAGGCGCTGAAAGGCTGAACTACGTACTTTTGCTTTGGAAGACCACGTAGTGCGCGAACATGCCGGCGCACTGTTTTCCTTTACTCGGGGTTGTCGATTTGATTTATATAAACGTGTTTCATATATAAACGAAACAAGGAGGCCGGTCGATGAAGGCGAAAGTACAGGAACAACGGTGGATTGCGGGTGCAATGGCGCTTTGCGCGGGAATGTTGCTGCAGGGGTGTGCGACACCTTCCTCTCAACCATCGGAAACGGAGGCAAGGAACGTGGATAACAAAGAGTTTTATGCAGGGGGGGCGCTAAGCGTCGATCAGGTTAAGCAGGCTTATTTTGATCTGATGGAGCGGTTTGACTATCCGGTTCCGGATATCTTGAAGGGCGATGATTTCTGGGTGTGCGATTTTGACCAGGGCGATGTCATGGCGCTGGGAATGGGCGGTATTTTCTGGATCAACGAAAAGGGCGAATACAAGACCGCGGGTTCAGGCAAGTATGCGGGCAAGTACAAAGACGACCGATTTGGCTACCTGCTCCATGAAATCTATCTCCTGCCGGGGCAGACGCTGCCGGAGCATCGCCATATTGGCGGCTCGGAGGAATATGCCCCCAAGATGGAGGCCTGGCAGGTGCGCTATGGCGAGGTCTACTTCTTCGGCGAATACAAGCACGGGGACGAAGTCCTGATTAGCGAGTGGCCGGAAGCAATGCGTCCGTGGGGATATGGCGAAGAGTGGTTCAAGTCCAAATACATCGCGAAGCGCGATGCAAAAACGAACCAGATGTATGTCATGAGCGATCCCGAATCCTGGCACGGGCAAACGGCTGGGCCGGACGGGGCCATTGTGACCGAAGTGGCCACGTACCATAACCATGTCATGTTCAGCAAACCCGGCATGGAGTTCAAGAACACCGGTGCCGAATAATACCAACCAAGGGGAAGATAGATGAAACAGTTCAGTCATATTGGAATCCCGAGCAAGGTCGTGCGTGAAGGTGAAATCCATTTGGAGGAGGCAATGTTGCATGTCACCGACTTCGCGGTGAGCGAAAATAAAATCGAGTGGCTCCGCTTCGAAGATGGGTCGCCCATGCCGGAGGCGTTGCAGACCGTCGCGCACGTTGCGTACATGGTCGACGATCTGGGCAAGGCGCTGGAAGGGCAGGAGGTTTTGATCGAGCCATTCTCCCCGATGGAGGGGCTGCAGGTGGCCTTTATTCTGGAAGACGGCGCGCCCGTTGAATTCATGCAGGAAGTGTAGATAAGGAGAATACGGCCATGATGAAAAAATTTATTAATACTCCCGAAAATCTGACCGCTGAACTGTTGGAAGGCTACTGCCTTGCCTACAAGGACAAGGTTAAGCTGGTAAACGACAAGATCGTTGTCCGCGTAAATGCCAAGTCGCAAGATCAGGTGGCGATCATCAGCATGGGCGGAACCGGGCACGAGCCAGCTGTGAGTGGCTTTGTGGGCGAAGGCCTGCTGGATGCCAGCGTGGCGGGGGATATTTTCGCAGCGCCGGGTGCACCCAAGGTGTTCGAGGCCTTGCAGATGTTCCAGCGCGAGGCCGGAATCCTGCTGGTGGTGCTCAACCACGCCGGCGATGTGATGAGCGCCAACATGGCGATGCAACTGGCCGAGCGCGCCGGCATCAAAGTCAAAATGTTGCTCACGCATGAGGACATCAGCGCGGGAATCGATACCCCTGCCGAAGACCGCCGTGGGCTGGGGGGATGTGTTCCGCTCTACAAGGTGGCGGGTGCCGCCGCCGAGCAGGGAAAGTCGCTGGACGAAGTCTACGAGATTGCGGAGCGTTTCCACAGCCAGATGGCGACGCTGGCGGTGGCCATGACCAACTGCACGCATCCGCAGACCGGACAGCCGATCTCCGACCTGCCTGATGACGAGATGGAAATCGGGATGGGCCAGCACGGTGAAGCAGGCGGAGGGCGCAGCAAAGTCCTGACAGCCGACGAGACTGCAGAGCGAATGATTGCCCCGCTGATGCAGGCAACCGGCGTTCAGTCGGGCGACAAAGTGTTTTTGATCATCAACGGCGTTGGCGCAACCACGCTGATGGAAATGAACCTGGTCTATCGCCGGGCGTATCAGGTTCTCGAGGAGAACGGGGTCGAGCTGGTGCCGGGTCTGATCGGCGAATTGCTGACGGTGCAGGAAATGGGCGGCTTCCAGATGATCCTCTGCAAGCTGGACGACGACCATGCGGAAAACCTGCAAGCCCCGGCAAAGGCACCTTACTGGACTGCATGATATGTTCACCATCGAAACGCTAAAGCAGATGACCGCCGCCGCATTGGCGGCGGTCACCGAGCATTGCGAGGAACTCTCGGCGCTCGATGCCGCAACGGGCGACGGGGATCATGGCATGGCCATCTGCCAAGCCATGGCGGCCATCGACCGCAGCGTGCAGAACAACACGGAGTTGAAGCAGGCGCTCAATGATATGGGCTTTGCCGCGATGACCGAATCGTGCGGTTCGACCAGCACGCTGATCGGTGCATTGTTTCTCGGCATGAGCGATGGCGTGGAAGGCAATGAACTTTCGGCGCGCCAAGTTGCCACCATGTTTGCCGCCGGGCTGGCGAATGTCCGCCAGCAGACCAAGGCCGATGTTGGTGACAAGACCTTGATGGACGCGCTGATTCCGGCCGTGGCCTGCCTAGAGGAAAATGCTTCGGAGGGGCTGGCGCCCATGTTTGGAAAAGCGGCGGCGGTTGCCGCCGAAGGCGCGGGAAAAACCGTTGCGATGGTGGCCAGGTTTGGCCGTGCCCGCAACC
>JAOZKS010000362.1 GCA_029935255.1 Pontiella sp. | reverse complement strand
CATGATTTCGATGAGCGAGAATCCGGATTTATTTTTTGTTTTCATATCGTTTCCTGCGTAGGTCCTGCACCTCTTCACGCGAGGCCGGAAATGTAGCGGATTTATGCGGATCTGTCCACCATCAACCACCTCGCACAGTCTTTTAAAACCCTATAAGGCACTAACTTATGGAGCATGTCCCATGCCAGCATCGGCTATTATTGGTGCCTCGGGACTAGAGCCCAATGCCTAACGCCTAATGCCTTTTACTTCTTATCTATTTCCTTTTTTGGGTTTACCGAGGTAGTCATAGAAATATTTCACGATTTTGTCGCCCATGGGATCTTCGAAGACCACTTCGGTCTTGCGGATTTCGATGATGCGATGCCCCTGAATGAGATCGCCGGTGTGATAGTTTTCTCCATTGATCGTTGCAATGGGATTCTGAGAACTCCAATAGATTCCATTCAGTTTAATATTAAACTTCCCGGTATTTTGCGTTGAAGCCTCGCCCATGTTGGTCGGCATAATGTCGGGCGTAATGAGCGTGACCACCGGTGCCAGAGTTCCCTTCAACACCGCCTCGTCGACGAGCTCGTTGCTGAGTATGCGATGTACCGTTTTCACATCGCGTCCCACCACGGCCACTAAGTTCTGGTATTGCGTGGTATCAGCCACCTTGAAGCCTTCCGCACCGATTTTCTGATTCAACCAACCGAGGGGGGCGGCAACGGCCGCCACAACGATCAACATGGTGTAGATGGCGGGTTTAACCGGAATTTCCCGGTATTCATTATCGGAATCGGCCTTGCCTTTGTTTAGTCCAATCATTAGAGGCCTCCGTTAAACGCTTTCAGGTCATCCAGCAAAAGCAGCTCAAAAACAATCTCCACCTCATAGAGTTCGCCCCCGGAGCTTTCCGTGGGCTGCGCGATCTTGATCGAGTTGACCGAAAGCAAACGCTGCTCGGTCTTCACTTCGTTAATATACAATTCGATGGAAGTGAAATCCCCTTCGCCACGCACCACGGCATTAAGCACAGGAACCACTTTCTTCTGTTGTTGCTGCTGGCTGACCACACTCACGGTATCCACCAGAAAATCATTTTTTTGGGCCATGTCCTGCAGGAACGAAATCAATTGGTCTTCAGAGCCCAGCTCGCCTCCCTCAGCGATTTTAAAACTCTCGAACAAAACAACAGCATCTTTCCGAGCCGCAATGAAGGGGGGGAGCACTTCGGAGAGTGCCGTGGTCTTCTGCAGCTGCCACTGAGCCCGCTGTTGCCAGGCATGCGATCCGAGTCCCAAGCCAACTATGAGCAATGGCGGAATCATCAACCATGCCCTCAGCCGCCCTCCACTCGCCATAAATATTCCTACATCCATCATTTTATCCTTTGTTCTTAGTGGTTTAGTGCTTAGTCCTTGGTTATTGGCAACCGAATCTCGGACTACCACGTACTAAGCACTCAAACACTCACTTTAAAACACATTCAAATTTCACGAAATAGACCGACTGTCCGCCGACCATGCGCTGCTCGCCACTGACCTGCTTGATGCTGCGCACCAACCCGTTTAATTCCGTATTTTTCTTCCAGGCAAGTTGCTGAGCTTTAACCGACTTTCCCGGCCCTACCAGTCCAAAAACAATACTGTTCTGGGTAACCGTGGCGGACAGGCTTTCAACCGCTACATCTTCGGGGAAATTGGAAAACAGGTGGTTCAGTACCGGCAAAAAATGGATCCGCTGTGCAAAGGCTGTTTTCAGCACGGCCAAGTCTTCGGCATAGCGTTCAAGCTCCTGATAGGCCTTGTCCGGGTTTTTATAGAATGCTTTACTGAAAACCGATACCGACGAAACCGTCTTGACCATATTCCGACGCTGGCGGTTTGCACTGTAGGCCTCCATGACGTTGGAGGAGGCCAGATAGGCCACATAGACCAGACCTGCGGCGCACAACGAAAGATAGAGAATCATCCCGTTGTAGAACTTCCGGCGCTGCTCCGGCGTGCTCGTGACTGCTTTTGCTAAATTGATGCGATAATCAACCATGATCGTTTCTCTCCTTAAATATGAAAGAGGAAAGAGGAAAAGCGGGTCTGCGACGCTTGAGTTCCATTTTCATCATTCATATTTCCTAGTTCTATGTATTTCGCAGTCCAAGCCCCAAACTGGCGGTCATCAGCGAGGTGACGATGTCGTCCTTATTCGACGACTTTACGCTGTGGGCGATCAAAAAGTTTTCATCCTTCAGCGGGTTCCACACCTCGGTCGGCAAACCGATGGTGTCGTGGATCTGCCCGATAAATTCGGAGTTGGTCGGCACAAACCCCGTTAAAATCAACCGGTTGACGGGCGTTTTATCCACCTTCACATGATAGTAGAGCAAGGCATCCGAGATGTTCTCAATCAGGTATTGCATCTTACTTTCCCAATCCGCCGAGCGGGAAATAATGGTGCGCGGGTAGATATAGTGATCGTTGTAGAGAATGGAGATGTCGGCATTGTAGCGCGACAGGTTGACCACGCACACCGCATTTTCGGTCGTCACGCTGTCTCCGCGCAACGTCAGAAAAAGATTACAAAGCGATGTGGAACTCACATCCATCATGACGGGGAGCAACCCCGCTTTTTTCACCAAATTCATTTGGCGCACCACCTGATCCTTGGCCACCGCCACCAGCACGCCTTGCAGTTGTTCGCCTTGCTGGGTGTAGGGATCGCCTTTGGGGCGGTTGAGGTGCCAATCGAGCATGATTTTTTCTGGCGGAAGCTGGAGGGTTTCCTCGGCTTCAAGTTTGAGCGCGGAGGTTAACTCCATTTGAGAAAGATCGGGATACTTAAAATATTTAAGGCAGAGCGAGCGCGACTGCAACCCGGTGCAAACCGTCTTCGTTGGCATCTTGGCCTTTTTCCATAGCTTACGGATCACCTGTGCAATTTCATCGTCCGTGGCATCCGGTGCATATTCCATCCATCCGGCATGCGTCAGC
>JAOZKS010000361.1 GCA_029935255.1 Pontiella sp. | reverse complement strand
CAGCGACGAGTACTACCCATGCCAAGTTCGCCACCATGATCGAAGGGATGGATATTGCCGTCGGCGAAATCCGTCAAAAGCTCGTCGATCTCGGCGTGGCGGAAAACACCTTGATCGTCTTCGTTGGCGACAACGGTAGCGACAGCCCGGCCACCAACCAAGATATCCTTCCCGACGGAATCTATAGCGATTTCCCGATGCGCGGCATGAAGGGCTCCAAATGGGAGGGCGGCATCCGCGTCCCGATGATCGCCTGCTGGGGAGCCATCAATCCCAACAATGCCTTCCAGCAAGCAGTCCCCATTCCGGCCAACAGCATTGAAACCGATCTGGTTGCAACCTGGGATCTTCCGGTTACCTTCCTGAGCATTGCCGGGCTTGCCGGTGCCACTGGCTTCGGCGACGACGGACATGACTTGACCCCCTACTTTGCCGCCACCCCCGGCACCCACCGGCCGCAGGAAGTGGTGATCCATTATCCGCACAGCCACCGGAGCGCTTTCTTTTCCCTCGTCCGCCAAGGTGACATGAAGCTGATCTACAACTACCAAAGCAACAGCCATCAGCTCTACAACCTGGCCGACGACCCGACCGAAAGCAACAATCTAGCCACCATCGACCCGAACACGCTCACCCGTATGGCCCGTGTCCTGGCTCAGCGGCTCGATGCCACCTGGGGTTCACGGGGGGTGCTTGCGCCAACCATCGCCACCACGGCACCCAACGGCAATGTCATCTCCATCCCCAACGACCCATTGGTCGATGTTGATGGCGACGGCCTCGCCGACACCCTTGAAGATCCCGATCTGGATGGCTTGGTGGATTCCACCGAAACCGATCCTGACAACGACAACACCGATGGCGACGGAACCCCCGATGGCGCCGAGCTCCGCACCGGTACCGATCCACTAGATCCGTCGTCCGACTTTACCGGCGAATGGGTTTCCGAGGCGGCTGGCGGCTTTTCCGCCACCTGGCCGTCGGAACCGGGCTCCTTCTACGAGATCCAGACCACGGATGATCTAACGGACTGGTCCGACCCGCCCGTCGTCACGGCGATCCCAGCCAGCGACCCCGGAACCACCACCAGCTATACGATTCCCGCCGTCGACGATCCTCAGCGCTTCTACCGCATCGGTCTGCTTCCCTGAGAAAAATCTTGGGGTTCGTTCTTTCCCGAACTAGAGTGCTTTCTTTATGAAGAAGGTACGCTATAGGTTGTTTTTTGCGGGATGGAAGTTGAGGACGATAGGTATGAAACCATTTTTAATGCTTTGTGTAATCTTGTTTTTAGTCGGATGCGCCACGGTTGAAAAGGGGGCCTACCACCCGAAGTCCAGTAAGGAAAAAAAGGCCTTTGCGCAAGCCTCACGCGAAATCCAGCCGAAGGATGTGCGTGCAGACTTCCATGCGGTGGAAAAATCCATGATGGCCTGGGTCGGCGTGATCAAGGACATCCAGTATAAGGAAACGGAACGTACCGTGCAGGTGGCCTTTAAGGTGGATCACCGCAATTTCGACTGGAAGGATCATGGCGGATCAACACCTTATCAGCTGTCCGCTCAGGGCGATGGAATCTTTCTTGCGGGATGGACCGTTCAAAAGCCCACTCGCGTCAGCTATCTGAAGACGCTTTCGAAACCGGGCGATATGCTGATTGTCTATGGCACACCCTACCGCATGATGGGCGGCAGCCTCATCCAGCTCAAAGCCACCGCGATTCGCCCCATCCATGAGGGAAACTATGGGGTCGTCGAACCCGAAAACTAATCGAGGTCGGACCCGCGGCGAACGCTTTGCTCCCCGAACTTTTTCTTGATGGCATCGGTGGCGCGACTGAGGCGGTTACGCTTTTCATGCAGGGAGGAGTCGGGCGTATCGAACAAATTAAGCTGTTGGGCGGGTGGCGCGTCGCTTTCGGTGAGGCCGCTGACTCCAAACCCGATCAAGCGGACAGGTCGATTTCGCAGGTGCGTGTTGAGCAGAGCCATGCCGGTTTCGCGCAACGTAATGTCGTCGTTGCAAGGAGGGGATAGTCGGGTCTGGCGGGTGATGGTTGAAAAGTCGGACCAGCGGATTTTAAGATGTGCCGTGGTGGCGAAGAGGCCCGCCTTGCGAACGCGTCCGGCGACCTTGTCAATTAATCTTTTATAGGCGGCCTCGATTTGGTCGCGGTCGGTGGCATCCTCCTTGAAGGTGGTTTCGTTGGAGACACTTTTATCCTTGGTTCCTCCTCCAATGCTGCGTTCGTCAATCCCGTGTGCCAGCCGGCTGAAACCTTCGGCGGCCCGGCGGCCAATCGCTTTTTCCAAGAGTTGAAAGTCGCAATGCTGTAGTTTCCCAATCGTTGAAAGACCGAGGGAGAGCAACTTTTTCTGCGTCACTTTTCCAACCCCCCACATTCGGCCAATCGGCAAGGGGGCGATAAATTCTTCAATGGCTTCCTGCTCGAACGGAACAACGGTAATGCCATCGGGCTTGTTCATATCGGAGGCGAGCTTGGCGAGGAACATAGTGGATGCAATGCCAACGGAGGCTGTCAATCCCGTGGTGGCGAGAATATCGCTCCGGATCTTTTCGGCGATTTCTTTGCCGTTGCCGAAAAGCCGTTGCGAACCCGTAACATCGAGAAACGCTTCATCGATGGAGAGGGGTTGAACGAGCGGGGTATACGACTCGAAGATGCGCATAATCTCGCGCGAAACCTCTTGGTAGCGCGTCATGTTGGGGCGGACGAAAATCGCCGCCGGACATTTCTCGAAAGCGGTGCGCGAAGGCATGGCGGAATGGATGCCGAATGTGCGTGCCTCATACGAGGCCGCCGCCACCACGCCGCGCTGATCCGGCGGCGAACCCACCACCACCGGCTTGCCCTTTAGCTCTGGATGGTCGTGCTGCTCGACGGATGCAAAGAAGGCATCCATATCCACATGCAGAAATATTTTTTGTCCGTCTTTCACGATCACTACATCCCCTCGACGGGCTCTTTCC
>JAOZKS010000081.1 GCA_029935255.1 Pontiella sp. | reverse complement strand
CCCATCGAGCGCTACTGGGGAGGTCTTGAAAAGTCGTGGAACGGCTATTTGCTCGACAGCGTGGAAAGTGTATTGAAAAGGGCATGCAACTTTTCATGGAAAGGAATATGCACCACGGCGCGAAAACTCCAAGCTTCCTATCCGAAAGGAATCACTCTGAGAGGGAAGGCGAAGCAAGCACTGGAAGATCGGCTAGAACGCTCAGACTCGTTGAGGGTCTTTATGCCCTTGATCGCTTCAATGGCCATCCTGGCCTTGAACTTGTCCGTGAATGTTCTTCGTTTTCTTCCCATTTCCATGCGTCCTTTCGCACCATTTTAAGGACGCAGATTCCACTTAAGCCAGTGGTCCTAAAATCGGGATTAAGCGCAACAACAACGAAACAAAACTCAAGTAAAAAACTTATGGATCTATACACTGACACCTTTTTAATAGCCTCCCTTCCGCAGCGCAACAAAAAGGCGACTCAAGAGCCGCCTTTTCCAAGAGGTGGATTTTTTTGGATTGAGCCCTATCCTTTCATCCAGGCTATTACACCCTCGGAGAGAGAAAGAACGGCTTTGAGTTCGCACTCGCCCGCAGGAACTTCCACCGTATCGCCTGCGGCATGGCCGAGCAACGCCTTGGCCAAGCGGGTTTCGCTGGAAATGATCAAAAGCTCTTCGTGTTGATCCCATGCGCCGAGGATGTAGTAGGTTTCCGTTGCGCCATTGGCAAAGGCGAGCTCCACTCCGGTTCCCATGGCAACCGTATCAGTCGCAATATTAACAAAATCGGTCGGCTTGACGGTCTCCAGATCTTCGGCAAGCTGGGCACCCTGCGCCATGAGCAAGCCTTGGCGTTCTTTGGCATATTTAAACTCGGCGTTCTCGCGAAGGTCGCCGTAACTGCGGGCCACTTCGATTTCCTTCGAGTTTTCGGGAATATCGACCGTCATGATCTTTTCAAGCTGCTTCTGCCGTTCCGCATAGCTGCGGTTGGAGGTAAACGGAATTTCCTTTTTCGGTGCAGCTGATTTAGTTCGAAGAATAATGTCCTGCAACTCCGGAAACTTGCGAAGGACTTTTGCGATGACCGACTTGCGGTCGAGGATGTCCCAGCCTTGTCCCTCGTGGATCCGGCGCAGGAAATCGCGGCGTTGTTGCTCGGTCATGGCACCCATCACCTCGTGAAGCCACTCCTCCTGCTGAAAGCGCTCACGAAGCTGGTTCTGCGCGCGGAGCATGGCTCCGGAACTATTGACTTCGAGTACTTCCTGAATACGGAAGGCAAGGTCGCCCGTGGAAATGAGTTTCCACTTTTCAATAAGGTCGGGCGAACGCTGACACCATAGCAGCATCGGCGATGTTGCTTTGCGCCTGGCCACGGCAACCGACATGAGCTGGCGAACGTCGTCTTCGGCTTCGTTGGCGATCAACGCCGACATGACTTCGTTCAGAACGGGATGACTGACCACCGGAACCACTTCGCTCAGGGTCTCGACTACGGCTTCCCGGTCGTTTTCGATCAGGATCGTAAGCAGGGTCTGCAACTGGCGCGACGGCAGCCGGTCGAGCGTGGCGACCAAATCCCCTTTAATAAGATCATGGATGAGCTTGGCGGTATCGAGTCCGGCGGGTTCGATGCCGAAGATACGGGCATAGATGAAACCCTCTGCCTTCCACTCGGGCCGTGCGGACGGCGCTCCCTTGATGATAAAGGATAGACGGTTCGACAACGCTTCTTTGGCGGCATCGGACGTGGTATCGATTTTCTTCTCAAGGATTTCCTTGAAGCGGACGAAAAGCCCTTCAATGTCCCGCTCCAGAGCGATGCGACCAAACCAGTCATCATCATAAGCCATGGCCGTCTTATGGATGACGATGTTCTCCGAGCGTTTCTTCGGGATTTCGACGGAGGCATCGTTCTTGAGTTCGCGGCGGGCGCCTTCCCAGAATTTTTTCCACCCGGTTTCGGGGAGAATCGACGGAGCCAAGGTAGCCTGTAGACGAGTGACCGGCATCGGGCCATAGCTACGCAGGGTGATCCGCACCACTTCGGCGGGTTCTTCCTTGATCATGCGCTCAAGTTCGGCGGGCTGGTTATGTTTGATGGCCAGAATATGTTTTTCGTCCAGAGCTTCCAGCGCCTCGGCGGCATAGCTGAAGGCCATCTCGTGTTCGCCCTTGCGCTCGAAGTCGACTTCAAGTTGCTGGTAGAAATAGTCGATGTGTTCAACGATCCCGAAGCCCCAAGTCGCATTGTAGCAGAGCATCCCGGGTTTCAGTGCGCGCAGGTGGTGCAACCGTCTGAAACATTCCGCAATCGCAACCTTTCCACCGAAACCGGAGGGATCAATCAGCTTCAGAGCATTCCGGTCCTTGGAAAGCAATTTTTCAACCGACCCTTTGACGTTCTCGACCGAACCGCGAACCGCCGCCATCCACTCAAGAACGAACAGGGCTCGATCCATGTCGTCGTTTTCGGTAAATTTCTTAAATAGCACCTGCACCCAGTCATCGGTCTCTGTACCGCGCCCGGCGTTGTTTAATTCCGTAAAAACCGTGAGTAGCTCGGGAACATCGATTTCTTCCGCATCCAGCTGCCCAAGAAACCATTCTTCGTTGACCGTGTCCAAATCCATTGCTCAAATCTCCTTAAATAAGCGCGCCAACATAGCGCTTTTTCCAAGGTCTGGAAACCGTTTTCCGAAGATTTCCCGCAAAGCGAATCGGGAGGTATTGATGCGCAACTTAAGGCCCGTTAGGTGCTTGTCGATGTCGATGATGAAAATGCGCCGCATGGATGCCCGAACAAGAAAAGCCGCCGACGGTCGAAACTCGCATTTCACCGCCATTATCTGCAAATAGTTTTAATTTTTTGCGGATTTTCCCATCAGGATGCCTATAGTAGCGCGTTTTCAGGGAATTGATATGGGTACACCACGTTTAGTCAGAGTCAACGAATTATTGAAGCGCGAGATCGCTGAAGATGTTCACCGCAACTTTTCACTGTCGAATTTCGATACGGCGGCGGTGACCATCACGCGTGTCGAATGCGCGGCGGATCTGCGCGATGCCAATGTCTTTGTTTCCATTTTCGGGCACGAAAACGATCGCGACCGCATGATTGCCTACCTCAACCGGCACCGGCAAGAGGTCGTCCGGATGATGATCAAGCGGGTAAAGCTTAAGTACACCCCTCGCCTGCATTTCATACTCGACGAGTCCATCGAAGGCGGCGACCGCATCCTTTCCATGCTAGCCGAAATGGCGCGCGAAAACCCCAACGCCTTCAAGGACGACAAAAAAACCGATGAAAAATCGTAGACGCCGCGAACCCGACCCTTTCGATGGCATCCTGCTCGTCGACAAACCCACCGAATGGACCTCGCACGATGTGGTGGCCAAAATTCGAAACCACTTTAAATTCAGCAAGGTGGGTCATGGCGGAACGCTCGACCCCCTCGCCACCGGGTTGCTCGTCCTGCTGATCGGGAAAGGCACCAAACTATCCGACCGCATCATGGGTGGCGACAAGGTATACGAAGGAACCATCCACCTCGGCGTGACCACCCACTCGCAGGATCGCGATGGCGAAGTGCTGGCGGAAAAAGATGCCTCGGCCATCACCCGCGAGCAAGTGGAAGCCGCAATCCAGAACTACCTTGGCGACATCGAACAGATCCCCCCGATGGTCTCCGCCATCAAGAAAAATGGTGTCGCACTCTATAAAATGGCACGCAAGGGCGTGGAGATCGAACGCGAACCGCGCAAGATCCACGTCTTCAGTTTTGAGATCACCGACTTCGCAAACCCGTTCGTGAAATTTCGCGTCAAAAGCACCAAAGGAACCTATGTCCGTACGCTCGCTCACGACATTGGAAACGACCTTGGTGTCGGCGCAAGCCTGTACGCCCTGCGTCGTACCGAATCCGGCCCCCTGAATCTTGAAAAAGCGCACACCATGGAAGAAATCCTCACCTGCAACCGCGAGACGATCGGCGAAAAAATGGTTCTTCTCAGCGATCTGATGCCATGAAGATCATCCATTCATTGGAAGAATTCTCCGAGAACACCACGCCTGTGATTTTAGCGGCGGGTTGCTTCGACGGATTGCACATCGGCCACCGAGCCGTCATTCAGGTGGCGATCGACCATGCACGCGCCTGCGGCGGAGAGGCCTGGGTCTTCACCTTCGACCCCCATCCCGCCCAGGTGCTTAGTCCCGGCCATGCTCCACCGCTCATCTTCACCTCCGGGCAGCAGCTGAGACATCTGCAGGAAACGGGCATCGACGGTTGTATTCTCCAACCCTTCACCCTTGAATTCATGAAGCAGGAGCCGACCGTCTTTTTTGACAACCTCTGCACCTACATCCCTGAACTTGCAGGCATCTCCGTTGGCGAGGATTGGTCGTTCGGGAAAAACCGATCCGGCAACCCGGCCCTACTTACCCGACTCTGCGACGAACAGAACATTTTCTTTTCCGCCCATCCGGCGATCTGTTGGAAGGCCGAACGCGTTTCGAGCACCCGCATCCGTGAAGCCATCAAGCTGGGTCATTTCGACGATGTCCTCGGCATGCTCGGCCAGCCCGTCAGCACCATCGGAAAGGTCGTGCATGGCGAACAGATCGGCCGCGGCCTTGGCTATCCCACGGCCAATATTGATCCCGAGAATGATATGCTCCCCCCGCGCGGCATCTACGCCGCCCAACTGCGCGTCGGGCACCGACTTCATAATGCCGCCGCCTACATTGGCCATCGCGGCACCTTCCACGAAAATGAACCACAAGTGCTCGAAGTCCATTTGATCGACGAAACCGACATCGACCTTTACGGCCAACAGGTGGAGGTCAGCTACCTTGAATACATCCGCAGAGATCGGGTCTTTGAAGACGGTGATAAGCTCAAGGAGCAAATCAAAGCCGACATTACCGCCATCCGCGCCAGCCTCCAATAGGGGCCCCTTGGATAGGGTGGAAACTACTTCGACTTGGTAAAGCAGAGCGTGGCATTGTGACCACCGAAACCCAGCGAGTTGCTCAGGGCGACGTTGATTTCCATTTCCCGTGCTACGTTGGGAACATAGTCCAGATCGCAGTCGGGGTCGGGGGTGGTGTAGTTGGTGGTCGGCGGGGCAATACTGTCGCGGATCGCCAGCGCACAAATTGCAGCCTCAACGCCTCCTGCAGCACCGAGCATATGACCCGTCATCGATTTGGTGGAACTGATGGCGACTTTATAAGCAAGCTCTTCGCCCAGCGCTTTTTTGATGGCCAGCGTTTCGCCTTTATCGTTAAGCGGGGTGCTGGTTCCGTGAGCGTTGATATAGTCAACATCCGATGCGGTCAGTCCGGCATCTTCAAAGGCCAGGGTCATCCCGCGGGCCGCCTCAACCGCAGTTGAATCCGGAGCGGTGATGTGATAGGCATCGCACGTGCGGCCATAGCCCGCTAAATCGCAATAAATGGTTGCGCCACGCTTGAGGGCATGTTCCTTCTCTTCAAGGATGACAACGCCCGCACCTTCGGACATCACGAAACCGTCACGATCCTTGTCGAACGGACGGGATGCACCTTCGGGATCATCATTCCGGCGACTGGTGGCGCGTAACGCGGCAAAGCCGCCAATTCCCAGCATGGCGAGTGAGGCTTCGGCTCCGCCGGCAACCATGACATCGGCATCACCGTACTGGATCATGCGCATGGATTCTCCGATGGAGTGCGTACCGGATGCACAGGCACTGGTCACGCAAAAGTTGGGGCCTTTGAAGCCATACCGAATGGCTACATATCCCGAGAGGATATTCACGATCATCTGGGGAATGAGCTGTGGGGAAATGCGGCGGGGACCGCCTTTGATTGCGCGAGTGCATTGCTCCGTCATAAACTGCATGCCGCCAATACCGGAACTAACGATTACGCCGACACGCTGGAGATCGAGCGCATCAAGATCGAGACCGGAATCCTCGACGGCCATGATGGATGCCACCACGCCCCAGCGGGAAAAGGGATCCATCTTGCGGGCTTCTTTCTTTTCGAAATACTTTTCGAGATCGAGGTCGCGAATTTCGCCGCCAATGGTCACGGGGTACTGATCAATATTATCGACCGCCATGACCTGGGAGATTCCAGACTTTCCGTTCTTGATTCCGTCCCAGAATCTGCCGAGCTCGCTCGCAACGGGTGAAACCACACCCAAACCTGTTATAACTACTTCTCGACGACCCATTTCCCTCTCCTCAGTTTATCTTCAATGTTGAAATGGCCGGAACACCCAACTCGAGTAGTTCCGGCCATCAAAACAACATTTGGCAATCCTACTCGCCGCCAAAACCTTTTTCTTTCAAATAATTGATGACGCCGCCAACGGAAGTCATCTTTTCGGCATCTTCATCCGGAATTTCAGCACCGAACTCTTCTTCGAAGGCCATAACCAGCTCAACGGTATCGAGGGAATCCGCGCCGAGGTCTTCGATGAAGGATGCGCCTTCTACAACCTGATCTGCATTAACACCGAGTTGCTCAACAATGATATCTTTTACTTTAGCTTCAAGTGACATAATTTATTCTCCTTATTCTAGGTTTACACTCACAAATACTACATTACCATTCCGCCGCATGTCGAGATCACTTGACCCGTGACATACGCCGAGGCATCGCTTGCCAAAAACAGTACAACATTCGCTACATCTTCCGGCTCGCCGAAACGGCTGAGCGGGATGAGCTCTTTCATTTTATTCTGAACGTCTTCGTCCAAAGCATCGGTCATCGCGGTGCGGATGAAGCCCGGAGCAACCGCATTGCAACGGACGTTGCGCGAGGAAAGCTCCTTCGCAACGGTCTTGCTGAACGCAATCACGCCGCCTTTGGAGGCCGCATAGTTGGCCTGTCCGGCATTGCCCATCAGACCGATCACCGAAGCAATGTTCACGATGGTTCCCGACCGTTGCTTCATCATACCGCGCATGGCGGCCTTGGTGCAGAGGAACGTACCCTTCAGGTTAACGTTCAGCACCGCATCCCAGTCGTCTTCGCTCATGCGCATCATCAAACCGTCCTTGGTGATGCCCGCGTTGTTGACGAGAACGTCGATCTTTCCAAAATCCTTTTCAATGGCTTTAATGCCAGTGGCGACGCTTTCGCCATCGGCAACATTCACGCCATAACATTCCGCGCGCTGCCCCAGCGCCTTCACTTTTTCAGCGGTTTCTTCTACCCACTCGGCCTTCAGGTCGCACAAAGCCAGATCCGCGCCTGCTTCTGCCAGCTTAATCGCAATGGCCTGACCCAATCCACGAGCCGACCCTGTCACCAAAGCAACTTTATCGTTTAGTTCAAACATAGATAATTCCTATTCCTTTTCTAGATCATTTATTTGGCCGATGTTACGGACTGCGACCGTCTTGTCAATACGCTTTATGAGGCCTGCCAAAACCTTTCCAGGACCGCATTCAACCATCTCTTCGACTCCATCCGCCACCAGCTTTTGCACCGAAGCCACCCATTGCACCGAAGAGGTGATTTGCTTGACCATGTTTTGCTGGATGGAAGCCGGAACATGTTCTTCGGCCGTTACGTTTGAAAGTACCGGGCTCTGGAGCGCTGCAAATTCAACCGTCGAAAGAAAAGCATCCATCTTGTCGGCGGCGGGTTGCATGAGCGGGGAATGGAATGCCCCGGCAACCGGCAGACGAATGGCACGCTTTGCACCAGCGGCTTTCACAAGCTCCTCGGCCTTCTCGATCGATTCCGCTGTTCCGGAAAGCACCGTCTGCGCCAGCGAATTAAAGTTGGCCACATAACAACCGGCTTCGGCGGAAATCCTGACCAGCGCCTCGCCATCCAGATTCATCACGGCCAGCATGGCTCCGGGATTTTCCTCACAGGCGGCCTGCATGTATTCCCCGCGCGCCTTTAGAATTTTAATCGTATCTTCAAAACTCGTGACTCCCGCAACATACAACGCGGTCCATTCCCCCAAACTGTGTCCCGCAAGAACGTCATATTCAAGGTCGGGCTGTTTGAGCTTCAAGGCCTGGAAAGCCGCCGCGCTGGCCACAAAGATCCCGAGCTGCGCATGGTTGGACTTGTTGAGCTCTTCTTGCGGCCCTTCAAAACAGATTTTTTTAAGATCGTAGCCAAGAATATTGTTGGCCTGATCAAAAAGGGCTTTGCACTCAGGAATGGCTTCCGCGAAATCCTTCCCCATTCCAACGGTCTGCGATCCCTGTCCGGGAAAAATAATTGCTCTTTCCATCATTTACTCCACTCCAACACGTTTGCACCCCAGGTGAATCCACCGCCGAATACAGTCAGCGCAACCAGATCGCCCTTCTGAATACTCCCGTCTTTCACCGCTTCGTCCAGCGCAATCGCCAGCGCCGCCGATGAGGTGTTGGCATATTTTTCGACATTGGTATAGACCCGTCCAACAATATCCAGGCGCTTGGCAATGGAATCAATGATACGAATGTTGGCCTGATGAGGAATAAAGCATTTGATCTCATCTGCGGAGAGCCCGTTCTTGTCCAAGGCTTGCGTTACCGCCTCGGCCATGCGGACAACGGCATGTTTGAACACCTCGCGGCCCTGCATCTTCAAATAGTGCTGGCGCTGGTCGATCATCTCGTGCGAAATAGGGTTACGGCTTCCTCCGCCCGGTGTCCAGAGCAGATCCGCAAGGGAACCGTCCGAACCCATAACCGACTGCATGATGCCCCGGCCTTCACCTCCCGCTTGCAACACGGCCGCACCGGCGCCATCGCCAAAGAGAATACAGGTGCTGCGATCTTCCCAATCGATGAAGGTGCTCATCTTTTCCGCGCCGATCACCAGCGCCGTTTTGATGGCCCCGCACGCAATCTGGTTCTTAGCCGTATCCAGCGCATAGAGGAAGCCCGAGCACGCTGCGCCGAGGTCGTAGCAAAAGGCCTTCTTCGCGCCGATCTTGTCCTGCACGAAGCAGGCGGTGCTGGGAAAAAACATATCGGGAGAAAGCGTTGCAACAATCAGCAGATCAAGCTCATCCGCCTCGATTCCTGCATCGGCCAGTGCCGCCTTGGCGGCTTCGGTGCCGAGATCCGATGTGGCCTGATCGGCGGCGGCGATATGCCGCTCGCGCATACCGGTGCGGGAATGAATCCATTCGTCGTTGGTATCAACGATTTTTTCGAGGTCTTGGTTCGTCAGCACCTTTTCAGGCACATACGATCCCGTTCCAATGATTGAAACTGTGCGGGTCGGCTGCATATCGCGTCTCGTAAAAAACTAGGTTTCGGAGTTTATACTCTTAAGCTCAGCTTCAATCAAATGGTTTAAGTCGTGATCAATTGCCTCTGTCGCCACGCGGATCGCGTTGTAGGTGGCAAAGGCGTTCGAGGACCCATGGCTGATGATAACTACCCCGTTCGCTCCCAACAGCGGCGCACCGCCATGGTTCGAAGGATCGGCATGCGACTTCATCTCTTTGAAAACACCACGGGCCAATAGATAGCCCAGAATGCGGAGTGGGTTGGCTCGAAACATGGTTTTGAGCCAATTGGAAATCATGCGGGCAACGGCTTCGCTGGTTTTCAGCACGACATTGCCAACAAAACCATCACAAACCGCCACGCTGACGTTTCCTTTATAGAGGTCGCCGCTTTCCACGTTTCCGATAAAATTAAGATGCGAGTGCTCTAACAGGCCAAAGGTTTTCTTCGTGATTTCGTTTCCTTTCGCCGCTTCACCCCCAATGCTCAACAGACCGACACTGGGATTTTCAACGCCAAGGATTTCCCGGGAATAGATGCTTCCCATCACCGCATACTGCTGGAGCATTTCAGGCGTGCTGTCCGGGTTCGCACCGGCATCGAGCAGAACAAACGGATCCTTCGG
>JAOZKS010000360.1 GCA_029935255.1 Pontiella sp. | reverse complement strand
GGCGAAAGGGTCGGCGAAAGGGTCGGTCCTCGGATTTAAGTATTTTTATCCTCGGCGGTTGATAATCTGTTCAGTTTAGCCAGTGCCTTCTCGGGCTTCTTTAATTCCTTCGCTACGTTGCGTTAGGCGTTCATCCTCATCACGTAGGTTTAGTGCCCGATGATTTCGATCACGCGATGGAGCAGGCTCGCGAAAGCAACGAACGCCTATGGACGGTCGTCGGCACATGCGCCATGCAAGGACGATCCGCCTTCGAATTCATTCTTCAGTCCGTCCATGCCCTGATTGAAAACACTCAATCTAAAGTTTTTTCGGATCCAACAACAGGGCGTCCTTCTATCACAATCTCTGGATAATGAAGAGTTGCTCCATTCTTGCCAGGCTGAATGCGAATTCGCAACTGATCCGTTACCTCATCATCAAACTGGAACGTTGGTAGACCATAGCGAATATGATAACCCCCCTGCCAATGGCGCTGCCGAGCTGCCGAGTCCGGTGCTTTATAGCTGCCATCTGGCTGGCGCAACTCAAAGAAATAAGCCTCATTACCAATGCTATGCGACCACTCCGCCATAAAATGCTCCAGAATCATCTGCTCGCCGAAATCAATCGTCATCACAACGGGCGACTCATCTTCCCACGCTGGAATCTGAATCGTTGCCTGATTCTCCAACGAACCATCCCAGGCGGCTTCTAGATGCTCGACCTTACTTGCACCTTCAACACGAACCGTGGTGGTGGGTCGCTCGAGCAACGACGGACGACTCCGCTGCGGAGTAATATCGAAAGCACGTTGATCCAGTTCAAGCGCAACCACTGTTGGATACGGCGCCGGAGCACGATCCGATTCAAGCACCGTAATGCCCCAACAATCATCTTTAACCTCAACGGTGGCATCTCCGCCTGCCAAAACGCGTGCCGACTTCACCTGAACGTTTGGCAAGGCCGTCAACTCTAGGGAACCCGATTTCGGCCACCGCAAAACATGCAGATAAATCGTGTTCTCAGCACAGGTTGCAGCGCCCCAACCACTCGGTAGCCACGGGCCACCCCGAGTGCCAACCACAGCCCCTGGATTCTTTTGTACCCACCCGCCAATCTTCTCAAGGATCTCGCGCTCATGGGCAGAAACCGTACCGTCAGCCATCGGCCCGATGTTAAGCAAATAATTACCATCACGGCCAACCACATATGCCAAATGTTCAAAGCAATCACGCAAACGCTTACTCACGAAGGCATCATGTTGAAGATTGTAACGATCAAGACCAATGTGACCCCAGCCAAGGCCAGCCTGGTAGCAGGTTTCCCATGCACGATCACGATTAAATACGCCAGATAATACCTCCGGAGTATAGAAATCAGAACCGACCACGCCACGATCATTCAACATCACACGCGGCTGGTGCTTACGAATCGTGTGCACAACCTGTTCAGCAACCACCCGCATCCGTTTTTGATCTGGCCAGTAGCTACCTCCATATCCATCAAACCAAAAGGTAGTCAGAGGGCCGTACTTGCTGACCAACTCCTCGACCTGCCCAAGGTACTGCTGAATGTATGCCTCGTGATTGTCCGTTCCAAAATCAGGAGAGTACCAGTCGATCGGCGAATAATAGATGCCCAGGCCAACATCGCTAGCGGCACAAGCTTCTGCAAATTCGGCTACAATATCCTTTTCATACGGTGATTCACGCAGGCAGTGATCACTATAATCCGTATGGAACATCGCGTAACCGGCATGGTGCTTGGCCGTGAACACCATATAACCACAGCCGGCTTTTTTCGCTAACGCGACCATGTCGGCCGCATCAAAATTAATGGGGTTAAACGTTGCGCCAAGCGCGTCGTACTCAGCAACCGGAATCTTTCCGCCCCCCCCGATCATTTTATCGGTACCGCGAATCTTGCGGGGCTTGCGTGACCAGCTCAACTCATCACTCAATTGGCTAATCGGACCCCAATGAATAAACATACCTAAACGCTTTTGACGCCACGCATCGACAACCTCCTCCGAGGACTTGGCTACCGGAGCATCCTGTTGCTCATCAAGGGTAATGAGTGTATCAAGAGGTTCTTCTGCCCACACAGACATGACACATGTAAAAACCAAGCAAACTCGCACAAATAAAGACATTCTCAATTCTCCCTAATTAATAACCTGTTTCCGTTAAGCAATTTATAAAAAATAGTCGTCACCTATTGGGCTGGAACGGATAATCAAATCACAACCAAACTCAACAGGTGAGAAGATGAAACACTATAAATCGGATCGCGGCAACTTGGAACTCGGTGCGATCCGAGGACATAGGTAACAAATTGTCTAGGGACATAGGTAACAGTATAAAAAGGCATTATGCCTTGGAAAAATGTTACTACTATGGAAGAGAAACATCGATTTGTTACGCTAGCCCAAGAGTGGTCGTTTCACGCTCAGTGAGCTGTGTGAGTCGTTCGGGATTTCCCGGAAGACCGGCCACAAGTGGCTGAACCGCTATGCTGAAGGAGGCTTGGATGGGTTGCTAGAGCAAAGCCGAGCACCTAAGAGCGTCCCTCTACGCACGGATGACTATATTGAACGTTTGATAGTTTCTGACCGCCGGAAGCACTGCACGTGGGGTGGAAAGAAGATTCATCAGTTTTTACAAACTCGACATGCTATTGAATCGCCTCCGGCTATCAGTACGATTAGCCGAACTCCGAATGCCGTAGATAACGGCAATTTGGATTGCGGAGCGTTTGCAGATGGGACATCGGATCAATATATCCCGATCAGTGAATGCATTTTCTGCGAGCTCTGATATGAACCACGCTCGTTTAAAAGAAATAATGTTACAATGTTCGGGCTGACCCCTCTTCAGACCCCTCTTCATTCAACTTCAAAAATCAGGGTTGACTAAAGCTGGTACTCTGACCCCTCTTCGTAGTGGTGGTTCTTAGAACCGCTTGCGGCTGTGCGGTAAAAAGGAAAAAGGGGTCAAAAAAGGGGTCAAAACGGAATGGCACTAAGTTAAGGGTTTTT
>JAOZKS010000080.1 GCA_029935255.1 Pontiella sp. | reverse complement strand
TCCAGATTGATCCGTGCGGTCGGCTGGAGGGGGTACTGAATTCGCGCGGCGGGCTTATGAACCCACGCGCCAACCAACAGCATTGGCAGTGCCAACCTGTGTAATATGAAGTTAGGTAAAGCTGCTCGGCTATGAACACTCAAGGGATTAGGAGTCTAACTGTTGTGCGAATGAAGAACTTGCACTTTCACACCAGGTCCATCATCCGCACCAAGTTGAGCATCCTTCCCGGAGGAAATTTCGCCTACATCCAACTAAACATACCAACGCCTTGCCCGCCTCGGAGCGCTGTCCCGGTTAACCGTCCATTTTTCAGCCAGCACAGGTGTTGGGCTTTTTTCGGACACAAATTCGGTCAGGTATGCGACCCTCCTAACGATGTCAGGGAAGACGGTATCCTTTTTCATATTCGCTGTGCCAGTCTCTACATGATTTTTCCGCGCCCCTTCCGTGTTACCGACCACGTTTATATCACAGAGCGTTACCACGCTTTGACGGTATAAACCCCGCTGATTCTCATGCTCTGATCATAAAATGTTCCCGTATTCGTCGTATGATATTTTACGACGAGCCGTCGAGTAGTCGGATCCGATAAACGTTCAGCTCCGCTTCTCGATCTGCTTGATGAGGTCGTAGAAGATAAAATGGTGGAAGGGCAAAAAGATGTACCAATAGATTCGGCCCCACCGCCCTCTCGATTGATAATATGCCGTGACCGTCAGTCGGTTTGTCCGTTCGCCTTCAGGATCAATCCGGAACTCCAGCCAGGCGCGGCCCGGCACTTTCATCTCGGCACGCAATCGCAGCAACCGACTTCTCTCGAAGGCTTCGACACGCCAGAAATCGATCACATCGTTCACGCGCAAGGTCGACTCGCTCCGCCGTCCGCGCGAAACCCCAACCCCCAACAGCAGGCGATCGAACGCGCCGCGAATCCGCCAAAGAAAATTACTATGAAACCAGCCTTCGCGCCCGCCCACCTTGATGACCGAGCGAAACAATGCATCATCTGTTTTAATCGACACCAGCGAGTACGAACTGGAATAGTTCGGTGCTGCCGAGAGTTCGTGCAGCTTGATCGCCAGTTCATGGTCCAACGGATAGCTATCGGACCAACGTGTGCGCACGGCATCCTGTTCCTCCCGAGAAATCGCCAGCACGAGGGCCTCCTTGCAGGATATCCGGCGAAACGGAACCCACTCCAGAATTTCATTTTCCTGGCACACCACATCATGGGTCACGCTTTCCATTAAACACCAGGTGATCGCTGCCGGAACAGGCGTTAGCAGACTGGTGATGTAGGAATAGAAACCAATATTCGAAAAGGGAGAACGAAGAAACAGCCGCTTCTTTCCCAGAATCTCAGCATGCGTCTTTAACATTTCCTCATAGGTCAAACTATCCGATCCGCCGATATCGAAGGTCTTCCCCGCAGTCTCCGGAATCTCCAGCACCCCCACCAACGATTTGATTACATCGCGCAACCCGATCGGCTGGCACGTGGTCTTGGCCCATGTCGGAACGAGAAAGACGGGAAGACGGCGTACAAGATGGTTAATCATTTCATACGACGCACTCCCTGATCCAATGATGATTGCCGCGCGGAGGATGGTTGTGGAAACCGAACTCTGCATGAATTCATCGGCCACTTGCAACCGACTCGTAAGGTGTGTTGAAAGTGTGGTGCGCGCATCGCCCAACCCACCCAGATAAATAATACGCCGCACCCCCTGCTCCTTTCCGGCGGAACAAAAGTTTTTCGCGGCGAGAATGTCGGCATTCTCGAATTTATCCAGACCATAGAGCATCGAGTGAATCAGATAAAACACCGTATCGATTCCTTCCAACGCCCGCACCACCTGCTCCGGCACCAGCGCATCGGCCACCACCACCTCGGCCTCGGTCCAGCGCTCCGCATGCTCGGGCGACTCCACCCGAACCATCACCCGCACGGCATAGCCGCGTTCGATCAATTCAGGAACCAGCCGGCCTCCAATATATCCCGTTGCACCGGCCACCAGAATCGTGCCCATGGTTGCCAACGGCTGAGTCGGAAGCTCATCAACTAATTGCTCGTTCATGCTCATAACGGAATTGAGTCTACCTAAAGGCCGAAAACCCCGCAAGCCTTCCCAAATACGGAAAACGACACTTAATGGTTCCTGAGCCTTATGTTTTAGCCTATAACTCGCTCTCTTTATGAGCCCCCCCCACGCCATCCGAAACAATGCCATGGCCATTCTGGCGTGCCTCCTGTGGTCCTCTTCCTTCGTGACCGTCAAGCATGCGCTTGAGTATCAGGAACCCCTCACGCTTGCCGGCCTTCGGTTTATTCTGGCCGGCCTCCTCCAGCTCCCTTTTTGCGGAAGTCTATGGGCCCCGTTCCGCATGCTCCGCAAGGAATTCTCCACGGTATTTCTGGTCAGTATCTTCCACACCATCTATCTCTACGGCACCTTCTTTATCGGCATGCAATGGGTTCGCGGAGCGGAAGCCGCGATCATTATCGGGGGAGGCCCCCTGGCCTCCGCGCTCATGGCGCACCTGTTCATGCACGACGACAAAATGAAACGCCGCACCATGGTAAGCATTGCATTCGGCATGATGGGAATCCTATTCATCAGCTTGGCCTCCAAGCCCTGGAATCCCGTCGGATTGAAAGAGTTTTTCGGCTTAATGCTCCTGCTCAGTGGAGCATTTGTTTCAGCCATTGGAAATATTGTCGTGGCCAAACGAAAAGGCGGCCTCAACCCCATCGTACTCAACAGTGCGCAGATGTTGCTCGGCGGGCCCGTCCTGCTCCTCATAGCCCTGCCCTTTGAAGGCCTTCCAAACCTGGCCCTGCCACCCGTGTTCTACGGCCAGCTGCTCTGGCTCGCCATCATCTCCGCCGCCGCATTTGCGATCTGGTTCCACCTACTCAGCAAAATAAAAGTTTCCAAACTCAACCTCTGGAAATTCCTCATTCCGCTCAGCGGCGCGGCACTCAGCTGGATCATCCTCCCCGATGAATCCCCCACCCTCCCCAGCCTCGTCGGCATGGCACTTATCGTGATTGGAATTATCGTTGGGCAACGAACGAGAAAAGTGAAACCCCCTAAAGGGGCTTTCGACCGTTCTACAACTCGTTAACGGCGCGCGTCAGATCTTGCAGAACGGCTTTGGCATCGCCAAAGAGCATCAGCGTGTTGTCGTTGATAAAGAGTTGGTTCGGAATCCCTGCAAAGCCGGGGCTGAGACTGCGCTTAATCACAATCACGGTGCGGGACTTGTCTACTTCTAAAATCGGCATGCCGTAGATCGGACTGGATGGATCGTCACGCGCAGCAGGGTTGGTGACATCGTTCGCACCCAATACGATGGTGACATCGGTCTGAGAAAACTCGGGGTTGATGTTGTCCATCTCCACCAGCTTGTCATAGGGCACCTCGGCCTCGGCCAGCAGCACGTTCATGTGGCCGGGCATGCGACCCGCAACGGGATGGATTGCGAACTGAACATCTATTCCCTGTTTTTCAAGTACGGTTGCAAGCTCCTGCGTAACGTGCTGGGCTTGCGCAACGGCCAAACCATAGCCGGGAGCAAAGATTACCTTCTGGGCATTCTCCAGCAGCATGGCCACTTCTTCCGCGCCGCAGCTCTTCACTTTGCCTTCATAGAATTCCTTGCCGGGAATGGAGGTCATCTGATCCTCGCTGACCATGGCCCCGCCAAAGAGCACCGCGCCGAGCGATCGATTCATGGCTTTACACATGATCTGACTGAGAATGATTCCGGATGCGCCGACCAATGCGCCGCTGATAATCAAACCATAGTTGTTCAACACAAACCCGGTGGCCGCCGCCGCGAGGCCGGAATAGGAGTTGAGCAGCGCGATCACCACCGGCATATCCGCTCCACCGATCGCGATGACCAACAGGATGCCGAGTCCGAGCGCCACCACGGAAAGCGCAAAAAGATAAAACCCGCCGCCATGCGGGTTTCGGACAAACAAGACGGCCAAAATCAAGACGGCCAAAACCAATCCTGCCCGCCAAAGACCCTGGTTCGGCACCGTCATGGCCTTGTCGGCATAGCCTTGCAACTTGGCCCAGGCCACCACACTACCCGTCAAAGTAACCGCACCAATGAGCGCACTAAGCACCAGCGCAATCGCCCATGTCGTATTTCCGCCAGAAACAATACTATACGTCGACAACGCCACCACCAGCGAGGCCGCACCGCCAAACCCATTAAAGATGGCCACCATCTCCGGCATCTGCGTCATTTGCACCCGCTTCGCCATCACCACACCAATGGCGGAACCCACGATAATTCCGGCAAAAATCCACGTATAGCTCATCACCCCTTTATCGAGCAAGGTGGCCACAATCGCGATGAGCATGCCGACCGCTCCGAGCAGATTTCCACGCGGTGCGCTACGCGGCGAACCCAAGCCCTTCAATCCAAGGATGAAGAGAATGGCGGAGACCAGATAGGCTAGATTAATCCACTCCATGGCCTACCCCTTTTTCCGTTTGAACATCTGCAGCATGCGGTCGGTAACCATGAAGCCGCCGACAATATTGATCATCGCCAGCACCACCGCAATGAAACCCAGAAAATGGGCAAACCACGAAGCTCCATCGGCGCCGGCGCAGATGATTGCACCGATCACCGCAATACCGGAAATGGCATTTGAACCGCTCATCAACGGGGTGTGCAGCGTGGGCGGAACCTTGGTGATCACCTCGTAGCCGATGAAGACGGCCAAGACAAAAATAATGAGTGCTTCCACGGTTATTCTCCTTGTTGTTCCATCAACGGTTTAATCATTTCATGCACCACCTGCCCATCGTGCACGAGCAACGCGCCCTTTACGATTTCATCTTCGAGATCAATGGCATATTCGCCATCCTTCACCATATTCAATAGGAAGGTGGTAATGTTCTTGGCAAAGAGCTGCGAGGCATGAACGGCCGAGCGCGATGGATAATCGGTATAGCCGACAATCTTGATTCCATGTTTCTCCACCACCACGCCCGCTTCCGCACCTTCGGTATTTCCACCCCGCTCGGCGGCGAGGTCGATGATCACGGACCCCGCTTGCATGGATTGGAGCATGTCATCGGTAATCAATACAGGTGATTTCTTGCCAGGGATCGCGGCCGTGGTGATCACCACGTCGACCGTAGCCACCTTGGCTTTCATTTGTTCCTGCTGCTTTTTATAGAAATCGTCCGACTGCGCCTTGGCATAGCCGCCCGCATCTTCCCCGGCGGTTTCGAGATCGAACTCCACAAACTTGGCTCCGACACTTTCAACCTGTTCTTTCACCACAGGGCGGGTGTCGTAGGCTTCGACTACCGCGCCCAGCCGTTTGGCGGTCGCGATGGCCATTAACCCGGCCACCCCCGCGCCGATCACAAAAACCTTGGCCGGGGCAATGGTTCCGGCGGAGGTCATGAGCATCGGAAAATATTTGGGAAGTAGCTCCGCCGCCTCAATCACCGCCCGGTAGCCTGCGATGGCCGCCATCGAACTCAGCACATCCATGCTCTGGGCGCGGCTGATGCGCGGCACAAACTCCAGACCAAACCCGCTGATTTTCTGGGAGGCGAGTTGCTCCAGCAAATCAAGGCGGAAGAACGCATCCATCAGGCAGATGAGCGTGGTGCCCTCGCGGAGCATTTCAACTTCCGCAGATTCCGGCGGGCGGATCTTGAAAACAATGTCGGCGGAGGAATAAAGCGCCTCAGCGTTGGGAGCGATCGATGCACCGGCCTCTTCATAGGCCTTGTCGGCGTAGAAACAACCCGCACCTGCGCCGCTCTCCACCATTACTTCCTGGCCGGCCTGGGTCAGCGTTGAAATGAAGGACGGAATCAGGGCAACCCGATTTTCACCGGGCAGAATTTCTTTTGGAACTCCAATCAGCATAAGCACCGCCTCGCTTTAATAATGTTGATCGTTTTATGCGGGTATTTAAACGACCTGTCAAGAGAACACACGAAATCCACCCTTGCCATTCGTTATTCGAAGGAAGAGACTCCGATCATAATCAGAAACGGGAAACAAGGAGATGCCTCATGGAATTGGTAACACTCAAAGAATTCTTCATGTGGATGACCGTGGTCAACTTCGGAGTGTTCATGTGGTCAGCCATCATGTGCATCGGTTGCAAAGGATTTATCTATAGAATCCACGGAAAGATGTTCGGCCTCAGTCAGGATACCGTCAATACGATGCTCTACGGCTTTCTGGGCTTCTACAAGATTGTCTTCATCGTCTTCGTGCTGATTCCTTGGATTGCTCTGGTGATCATGGAGCCCTAATACGCAACACGTCGTACGCTTGCATCCGGAACTCCGTTTCCATAGTCTGCCCCGCATGCGAACGATACTCATCACCAACGCCAATCTCGTAAACGAAGGATCATCCCAAACCGCCGATATCTTCATTAAGAACGGGCGCATTGAAAAAATCGCCTCCGCCCTGACCAACCAACCCGCCGACACCGTTATCGATGCAAAAGGGAAAGCCCTGTTGCCGGGCATGATCGACTGCCATGTCCACTGCCGCGATCCAGGGCTGGAACAGAAGGCCGACCTGCACTCCGAAACCCGAGCGGCCGTCGCCGGCGGCGTCACCTCCATCATGGAAATGCCCAACACCAAGCCCGCCGCCGTTACCAACGCAATTCTCGAAGAGAAATTTGCCCTCGCCGCCACCAAATGCGTCACCAACTATTCCTTCCATCTCGGTGCCTCCAACAACAACATGGACGAGCTGCTGGCCATGAATCCAAAAACCGTCTGCGGGGTAAAACTCTTCATGGGCGCATCGACCGGAAACCTGCTGGTCGACCGCGCCCAGCAGCTGGACGATATTTTTGGAAAGATCGAGGTGCCGATTTCCCTGCACTGCGAAGACACCAACACCATCCGTGCAAACGAAATCGCCGCACACGAAAAATACGGCGAAAACATTCCCTTTACCGAACACCCCCATATTCGCTCCGAGGCGGCGTGCTATCAATCCACCGCCCTCGCCGTCGAACTCGCCAACAAGTATGGCTCCCAGATCCACGTCCTGCACCTGAGCACCGCCAAAGAACTCGACCTGTTTAAACAGGGATCGGTCGATGGAAAGAAAATCACCGCCGAAGCCTGCCCGCACCACCTCTGGTTCTCGGCCGAGGACTACGAAACCCAAGGCGCACTCATCAAATGCAACCCATCCATCAAAAGCGCCGCCGACCGCGCGGCCCTGCGGCAGGCGCTGGTCGATAACATCGTCGATACCGTCGGCACCGACCACGCCCCGCACCTTTGGGAAGAAAAACAAAACCCCTACGGCTCCGCCCCCTCCGGCCTGCCCGTCATCCAAAGTGCGCTCACCTCCCTGCTCGAATTCCTGCCGCTCGAAACCATCGCCGAAAAGACCGCGCACAACCCTGCGCGGATCTTCAAGACTCTGGACCGCGGCTTCATCCGCGAAGGCTACTTCGCCGACCTCACCCTCATCGACACCGACACCCCGCACACCGTCGCCAAGGAAAACATACTCTACAAATGCGGCTGGTCGCCCTTCGAAGGCATCACCTTCAAATCCTCCATCACCGCCACCATCGTCAACGGCCAAATCGCCTACGCCAACGGGAAAGTGAATGATGCCGTCCGAGGGCAGCGGTTGTTGTTTGACCGATGAGCACCCCCTTTCTCCAATACAAAGACTATCTGATCGAACGGCACGGAGAAGCGCTGTATCGCGTCCCGATCGACTTTAACTTCGGCTGTCCCAATCGTGAGTCCGACGGCTCCGGCGGCTGCACCTTCTGCAATGTGCGCGGATCAAAAGCCGTACAGACAACCGGAAAAGATTCCGTGGAAGAACAGATGGCCGAGGCGATCCGCTTTGCACGCGATCGCTATGGTGCAAAAAAATACATGGCCTACATCCAGGCCTTCTCCGCCACCTTCGGCGAAAGCCAGCAGCCGATGTATCTCGACCTGCTCGATGCCTTCGACTTTACCGCCGTCAGCATCGGAACCCGCCCCGACTGCCTCACGCCACAGGCCTACGATTTCCTCGTCGAACTCAACAAGCACATCGAGGTTTGGGTGGAGCTCGGCGTGCAAACCGTCCACGACCGAACCTTGGAACGCATCAACCGCGGGCACGACTGGGCTTCAAGTGCAACCGCCATCAAGAAACTTCACGAGCTGGGTATCAAGGTCGCCGTACACGCCATCCTCGGCCTACCGGGCGAAACCGCCAAAGATTTCCAGCAGACCGCCGACACCCTTGCCGCGCTGCCGATCGATGCCATAAAGATCCACAACCTTCATATTGAAAAAGGAACCACGCTCGCGCTGGAGCACGCACTCACACCGCTTCCCGTTCTCATGGAACACGACTTCGCCGAGCACCTGATGGATTTCATCCGCCGCATGCCGCCCCACATTCCAATCATGCGCTTGACCACCGACACGCTCGACGCCGAGCTCATTGCCCCGAAGTGGAACATGGCCAAAGGCCAGTTCCGCGACTATGTCGTGCAACAGATGGTCTGCCGGGAGTGGAAGCAAGGCGACTTGTTTAATGTAGAAGAGGCATCTTGCCTCTTTATGGAAGAACGGTGCGCGGACGCTGCATTAAAAACCGTCGAAACCACCGACGGCTCCATCACCTTCTGGAACGAAGACTATAAGGAGCACTACCACACACCCGCCGGGGCGCGGCTGGAGGCGATGGAAAAATATATTGTTCCGGGCAGGCTCAAGGAACGACTGGCCGAGGGGAATGTGGAACTCTTGGATGTTTGTTTTGGTCTGGGGTATAATAGCCTTTGCGCGCTCAACCTAACGAGGCTGGCGGCGGAGCCATTCTGGAGGGACGACAGATCACCCTCGTCTACGCTCTCGATCACCGCACTGGAGATGGATCGGCGAGTCGTTGGTGCAGCCGCAAAAAAGATCCAGACTCAGGATACAGACACCTTTGACTGGAAACAGGCTTTGTCGGGCCTCTACTCCAACCACTCATACCTCACACCCCATGCCTCATGCCTTCTCCATTGGGGCGACGCACGTTATACAATAACACGCGTTGCTCCCAATGCATTTGACCTCGTCTTCCTCGATGCCTTTTCCACCCAGCGCAATAGCGAGTTATGGACAGTCGACTTTTTCCGCAAGCTTAAGGCCGTCATGAAACCCGATGCGGTTCTACTGACCTATTGTGCCGCCATTCCGGTTCGCGCCGGACTACTGGAGGCGGGCTTCTTGGTTGGCGAAACCGATCCGGTTGGGCGGAAACGCGGAGGAACCATCGCGGCCCTACGGGCGGAGGATATCCAAATCCCCTTGCCTGACCATGAGCTTGAAATGATCCATAAAACCACCCGCGGCCTACCCTACCACGATCCCTACGGGGTCTGGACCAATAAGGAAATCCTGCGCGACCGGCAGGAAAGAATCCTTCAGGCCAAAGCATCCTTCAAAGCCTGACAAGGCCCTAAAATACCCCCTAATATTTCCATAACATTCTTCTTGTAAATATTTATTGCAACGCTTTACTTACGTCAATTAGCAAGGGGAAACACTATATGTTGGGTGCCCATACAGTGAATCACCATACATCTTGTGGAGTGAAGGCCAGGTCGCGCCGTTCTCCCTTCAGTATAATATTCTCGAAATACGGTTCTTCTGGAATTTTTATGGTCAAGCAATCCAAAGCAAATTTGGACAGGATGACAGACACGAAGTGTCAGGCTGGCTCGGAGAGACGGCAGCGAAGCAGGCATAGAAAACCTGGTTTGGAGATCTTCGGGATGGCGGGGTTGCCGAAGAAAAACAATCCTGCCCATCCTGTTATCCTGTCGGAATCGAATGGC
>JAOZKS010000079.1 GCA_029935255.1 Pontiella sp. | reverse complement strand
CTGGAAACAAGGAGTATTCGATTTATGAGCACGGAAGAGAAAACGGAAGAAACGCCGGCACGCGCAACGCATGCCTTGATCTTTGAACTGGAGTATGTGGCCGCCAACAAGCGCCAGGTGGAGTTCGATTCCATTAAAAGTGCTGCTGCCACAAAAGGGGTTGAGGTTACTCCCGTATCGTTTTCCCGCTCCGGCATGTCTCCGCTTTCCCGTGCTGCCGTCACGGCCGTGTTAAAACAGGCCGGAAAGAAAACCGATGCCATCGAAAAAGCGGTTGCCGAAGTTGAAAAGGCCGCAACCGCATTCTGTGAAAACGGCGCGGAACTGGACAAAGGGTTGGAGAAGCTGATCAAGGCGACTCAGGCAAAGAATATTCCGGTGCTGGCCTTTACCGCGCTTCCTGAGGAAAAAGCCAACAAGCTGATGGATCAACTGGGCCTGGCCGAGATGGGCGTTGAGCTCATTATTCCCGACGAAGTAAAGGATTCTTTCCCCCGTGCGGACGCGTGGCTGAAGATGCTCAAGAAGTGCGATAAGGAAGATGCCACGCTCGTGGCCGTTGTTTCCTCCCAGACCGCTTGCAAGGGCGGGCTGACCGCCGGAGCGGCCTGCATTGCCGTGCCCGACCAATATACCGCCTTCCAGGATTTTAGCGGAGCCAAGATGGTGCTCAATTCGCTGAGTGATGCGAAACCAAAGGAAATTCTCGACCTCACGCTGCGCATGTAGCCGGAGAGGTTGGTTTTCAAGGCGTCCCGAGGGGCGCCTTTTTTGTAAGCCGGAGAAAATGATGTCAAGTTCAGGGGATTCGATTGATCGGTTATTGGGGATTATGCAGACGTTGCGCGGCCCTGATGGGTGTCCGTGGGATCGGAAGCAGACCCACGAGTCGCTCAAGTCCGACCTGATCGAGGAGGCATACGAGGTGCTTGATGCCATCGAGAGTGGAAGCGCCTCCGACCTCGAAGAGGAGTTGGGGGACTTGCTTCTCCAGATTGTGTTCCACAGTCAGATCTGTGCCGAAGAAGGAAATTTCGAGTTTTCCGATGTGGCCAATGGTATTTCCGACAAGTTGGTTCGCCGTCATCCCCATGTATTCGGTGAGGTGCAGGTTTCGGGTGCGGACGAGGTGTTGCAAAACTGGGATGCCATCAAGAAAGCCGAAAAAGGGGAGGGGGACAAGCCCGCTTCCATTGTGTCCGGAATACCGAAGCATCTGCCTTCGTTGCAAAAGGCGCACCAAGTGCAAAAACGAGCTGCGCGGGCCGGCTTCGACTGGGATCACATCGATGATGTGTTCGATAAGCTCCATGAAGAAATCGAGGAAGTGAAAGAGGCGATCAGTCGCAACCATGAAGAGGATATTCGCGAAGAACTGGGCGACCTCCTTTTCGCCACCGTCAATATCAGCCGCTTTCTAGGGCATAACCCGGAAGAATTGCTGAACCACAACATTAAAAAGTTTATTCGGCGCTTCCAATATGTTGAACACCAAGTGCATGCAAGCGGAAAGGAATTCAAGGCCTTCACGCTCGTTGAGCTAGATGCCTTCTGGGACAAGGCCAAGGCGCAAGAGAAATAGTCTTCACCTCGCGAAACAAAGTCTCAATAGCACAAAAGGCTTGCGCGCCTAGGCACTTCTGCTACGGTGTCGGGGAATTAAGACTAATTAGGTCTAGTATGTAGGGAAACAGGTATGTTAAGGATCACCAAAATTACGGATTACGGGTTTATCCTCTTGGCCTATATGGCGAATCAGGATCATGGACTTTTACACAACGCGAAGGGTCTTTCCGCGATTAGTGGCATTGCACTGCCGACGGTAAGTAAAGTGCTCAAGATTTTGACGAAGGGAGATATACTAAAATCCCATCAGGGAAGCAAAGGTGGATATTCGCTGTCGCGACCGGCCAACCAAATTACGGCTGCTGAGGTTCTCGAAGCGGTTGAAGGGCCGGTGGCCATTACGGATTGCTCCAGCGTTGCTGGGTGCGAGCGCGCTTGCCAAGTGAGTGCAAGCTGGCAAAAAATAAACGGAACCTTTCTCGGAGTCTTGAAAAACCTGACGATTGCCGATATGGCCGCAGGCTAAACACTCCCTTTTTTCCTTTTTCCATTGGCTTGTCTGAACCTTGCCGGATGGATGTCTACACACAGGATGATCATGAAAATTGAAGACGAAAATTCTTTTGATGGGCTGACCGACAAAGAATACAAGTATGGATTCGTTACGGACATCGAATCCGACAGCCTGCCGCCCGGATTGGATGAGAACGTTGTTCGCGAAATTTCACGGCGCAAGGAAGAACCTGAATGGCTTACCGAATGGCGCGTGAAAGCCTACCACCACTGGACAACGCTGGAGCCCCCGACATGGGCGAAGGTTGAGTTCCCGCCGATCGACTATCAAGCGCTCAGCTACTATTCCGCCCCGAAACAAAAGATCGATGCGCCCAAGAGCCTCGATGAGGTCGACCCCGAACTGCTTGAAACCTATAAGAAACTAGGCATTCCTCTCGGCGAACAAGAGGTGCTGGCCGGCGTGGCCACCGTTGCGGTCGATGCCGTTTTCGATTCGGTCTCCGTGGCCACCACGTTCAAAAAAAACCTGGAAGAACTGGGCATCATTTTCGGTTCCTTTTCCGATGCGGTGAAGGATCATCCCGAGCTGGTCAAACAATACCTTGGAACCGTGGTGCCGTATAAGGACAACTATTATGCCACGCTCAATTCGGCCGTGTTTTCCGATGGCTCGTTTTGCTACATTCCAAAAGGTGTGCGTTGTCCGATGGAGCTCTCCACCTACTTCCGCATCAATGCCGCCAACACCGGACAGTTTGAGCGTACGTTGCTGATTGCCGACGAGGGGGCCTATGTCAGCTATCTTGAAGGGTGCACGGCCCCGCAGCGCGACGAAAACCAGTTGCACGCGGCGGTGGTTGAGCTGGTGGCCCACAAGGATGCGCAGATTAAGTATTCAACCGTTCAGAACTGGTATCCCGGCGACAAGGAGGGCAAGGGCGGCATCTACAACTTCGTCACCAAGCGCGGGCATTGTCGCGGAGACAACTCCAAGATTTCCTGGACGCAGGTCGAAACCGGTTCCGCCATCACTTGGAAATATCCGAGTTGCATCCTCAAGGGCGACAACTCCGTCGGCGAGTTCTACTCGGTGGCCGTGACCAATAATATGCAGCAAGCCGATACCGGCACCAAAATGATTCATATCGGTAAAAACACCAGTAGCACCATCATCAGCAAAGGCATCTCCGCCGGAAAGGCGCAGAATGCCTATCGCGGCATGGTGAAGGTGGCCGAGACCGCCGAGAATGCCCGCAATTTTTCGCAGTGCGACTCCATGTTGATCGGCGATCGGTGCGGAGCGCACACCTTCCCGTACATCGACATCAACAACCCGACGGCACAGGTCGAACACGAAGCGACCACCACCAAGATTGGCGAAGATCAGATATTCTATTGCAACCAACGCGGATTGGATACGGAAGAAGCCGTTGGCCTGATCGTAAATGGATTCTGCAAGGAAGTATTTAAGGAACTCCCCATGGAGTTTGCGGTCGAAGCCCAGAAGTTGCTCGGCATCACTCTGGAAGGATCGGTTGGATAATTTTGAATCGGAGAAAGCAATGGCACTATTAGATATAAAAAACCTGCACGCGAGTGTGGCAGGAAACGACATCCTGAAGGGGATCAACCTAACGATCAATCCCGGTGAGGTGCATGCAATCATGGGGCCGAACGGATCCGGAAAAAGTACACTCTCAAATGTGCTGGCAGGTAACGAGATTTATGAAAAAACAGAGGGGGAGATTCTCTTTGACGGCAAGAACCTCGACGATTTGGTCGCGCACGAACGTGCTCGGGCCGGCCTGTTTCTTGCCTTTCAGTATCCGATCGAAATTCCCGGCATCAGCAATATGTATTTTCTGAAGGCCGCAGTGAACGCGGGTCGGGAATACCGTGGCGAAGAACAACTCGATGCGATGGACTTCATCGATCTGATCGAAGAAAAGAAGAACGTCATGAACCTCCGCGACGACCTGCTTGAACGCGCGGTGAATTCCGGCTTTTCCGGGGGCGAAAAGAAACGCAACGAAATCTTCCAGATGGCCATGCTCGAACCCAAGCTAGGCATTCTCGATGAAACCGATTCGGGCCTTGATATCGATGCATTGCGTATTGTTTCCGACGGTGTGAATGCTCTGCGCAGCCCGGAGCGCAGTTTTCTGCTCATCACGCACTACCAACGTCTGCTCGACTACATTGTCCCCGACTTTGTCCATGTGATGGTGCACGGAAAAATCGTAAAGACGGGCGGCAAGGAGCTTGCGCTCGAACTTGAAAACGAAGGCTATGCCTCTTGGGTTGGCGAAGAGGGGCCGTAATGAATGATCTTCAGCAAATGCGCGACAAAGCCGCCTCTGTGTTTGAGCAACTCGGGTTTCCGACGACCCGGGAGGAGCTGTGGCGCTTTACCGATGTTTCGGCGTTGGCAAACCAGGAGTTTTCAAACGACTGGAGTCCCGCATCGGTCGACTTCCTTCCCTTGGGAGAATTCTATCTAGTTTTTGAAAATGGAAAACTTTCGCCGGAAAAGTCGAATATCGGGGGCTTGCCGGAAGGGATAAAGGTCGGCTCCATCATGGATCGGGCGGATGATCGGTTCGGAACCCTGGCCGATACACAAAGCGCCTTTGTCGCCGCGAATACCGCTTGTTTTTCGGAGGGCGCGTTTATCGAAGTGGCCGACGGCATCGAATTGGATTCCCCGATCCATTTAATTTATTTAGCCGATGCGGATGGCGCGGCCTTCCACCTGCGCAACCTCATTTCCGTAGGCGTCGGCTCCACGTTTTCGGTGGTCGAGGAATATATCGGAACGCCCGGAACAGCCTATTGGACGAATGCCGTAACCGAGGTTTTTGCGGCTGACAACGCAACGGTTGATCACTACAAAATACAGCGGGAAAGCAAGACCGCCTTCCATTTTCAAACTCTGGAGGCACAGCTCGGAAAGAATGCCGTTTTCAGCAATCATGCGATTGCGTTAGGCGCGGCGCTGGGTCGCAACGATATTCGCGGGAAGCTGATGGGCGAGGGCGGCGAAGCCATCTGCAACGGGCTCTATCTGCTGAATGAAAAGCAACATTTCGATACGCATCTGTTCATGGATCACGCCGTAGCGAATTGCAATAGCCATGAGCTCTATAAGGGCATTCTCGATGAAAAATCAAAAGCGGTTTTTTGCGGGCGGATTTTAGTGCGGCAGGATGCCCAGCAGACCGACGCGGTGCAGTCCAACAGGAATCTTCTGTTGAGCCGCGGAGCCAAGGTTCATTCGCTGCCGCAGCTCGAAATCTATGCCGACGATGTGAAGTGTACGCATGGTGCAACGATTGGCGAGCTCGACGAAGTTGCCCTGTACTATCTGCAAACGCGCGGCATCGACCCGGCACGCGGCAAGGCCATGCTGACCTACGCCTTTGCGAATGAAGTGCTCAACGAAATGAAGAGCACGCCGGTAAGAACCTACCTTGAGAATCTTGTGCATGAGTGGCTCGAAAAGGTATCGGGATGAATAACGTTGCGCAATATGACGTGGAGTCCATCCGGAACGACTTCCCTATCCTTGGGGAAAAAATTCACGGCAGGCCGCTTGTCTACCTCGACAATGCGGCATCGAGTCAGCATCCCGCACAAGTGATCAACGCCATCAAGGAGTTGTATGAATCGGGCTACTCGAACATTCATCGCGGCGTGCACCAGCTGAGTCAGGATGCCACCAAGGCCTACGAAAATGCTCGTGCGACCGTGCGCGGCTTCATTCACGCCGACTGCATTCATGAGATTGTTTTTACGAGCGGCACCACCGAGTCGATCAACCTTGTCGCGCAAAGCTATGCCCGGCCGCTCTTGAAAAAGGGCGATGAGATTCTCATTACCCACATGGAACACCATTCCAACATTGTTCCCTGGCAGATGGTCTGCGAGCAGACCGGCGCTGAACTGAAAGTGGTACCGATCTCCGATCGGGGCGAACTGGAACTGGATTGCTTTTCCGAGCTGCTGTGCGAACGCACCAAGCTGGTGGCGGTCGGACACGTTTCAAATGCGCTGGGAACGGTGAACCCCATCAAACGGATCATTGACATGGCACATGCCCTGAACGTGCCGGTGCTCGTCGATGGCGCGCAGGCTGTGCCGCATATCCCGGTCAATGTTCAGGATTTGGATTGCGATTTCTATGCCTTCTCCGGACACAAGCTCTATGGCCCAACCGGAATCGGTGTGCTCTACGGCAAGGAAAATATACTCAGCAAAATGCCGCCCTACAAGGGCGGAGGCGACATGATCCTCTCCGTGAGTTTTGAGAAGACGGAATACAACGCACTGCCCTACAAGTTCGAGGCAGGAACTCCGAATATTGCCGGAGCCATTGGACTCGGAGCCGCAATTGAATATGTTCAGAACATCGGGCTTGGAGCAATTGCCGCGCACGAACACGGTTTGCTCGAATATGCCACATCCAAGCTAAGGCAGATCGATGGGCTTCGTATCATTGGCGAGGCCGAGCAGAAGGCCGGGCTGGTTTCCTTTGTGCTCGATCAGGTGCATCCTCACGATATCGGGACGATGCTCGATATGGAAGGCGTAGCGATCCGCACGGGCCACCACTGTGCACAGCCCGTCATGGAATACTTCAAGGTTCCGGCCACCGCACGCGCTTCATTTGCCATGTACAACACCTTTGAGGAAATCGATGTACTGGCCGAATCCATCAACAAGACGATAGGAATGTTTTCATAATGGATAATCTACGCGAGCTATACCAAGAGGTCATTCTCGACCATAACAAGAACAAACGGAACTACCGCAAGATTGACAATCCGGATGGGTTTGCCCATGGGGTAAATCCACTCTGCGGCGACCAGATCGATGTCTACCTGAACCTCCGGGACGGGGTGGTTGCGGATGTTTCATTCGATGGCCATGGTTGCGCCATCTGCACCTCGTCGGCCTCGATGATGACCGTGGCGTTGAAGGGAAAAACGGAAGCCGATGCCCAAGCGCTGTTTGAAAGTTTTCATCATGCGCTAACCGACGACGAACCTCATCCCGAAGATGTTCCGCTCGGCAAGCTTAATGTTCTGACGGGGGTGAAGGAGTTTCCCGTTCGCGTTAAATGCGCGACGCTCGCATGGCATACGTTTGATGCGGCGCTGAAGAAGATTCAAGGCGAGATCTCAACAGAATAATCACGATTCAATCATCACGGATCAAACCCATGTTTGGAAAAAAGAAGAAAGAACGTTTTCTATTGAAGGATACCGACAACGATTTGTTTTTGCAGGTCGTGCGCTCGCTGCGTCAGGTTTTCGACCCGGAAATCCCCGTCAATGTCTATGATCTGGGTCTGATCTACAATCTCGATATCGATGAAGATAAAAAAGTCTATGTTCGCATCACCCTGACCGCCCCGAACTGCCCCGAAGCCGAACGAATTCCGGCCAATATACAGAATGCCGTCATGGAAACCGAAGGGGTAGGCGATGTGGAGATTGAACTGGTTTTCGATCCGCCATGGACGCGTGAAAACATGTCTACCGCCGCTCTTTTAGCTTTAGGTTTGATTTAGGAAAAAATCATGGTTACGGAACAACAGGTTCTTGAGGAACTCAGCAAGATTATCGACCCGGATTTTCAACGCGACATTGTGTCGCTGGGGTTCGTGCAGGATATGCTCATCGAAGGAACAACGGTTTCATTCACGATTGAACTGACGACGCCGGCCTGCCCGCTAAGCCCTGTTTTCCAGAAGCAGGCGCTCGACCTCGTCGGCGATCTTCCCGATGTTGAAAAGGTATTGGTCAATATGACGGCCCGCAAACGCGAATCGCGGGAAATCGATGCTGAAAGCGGCCTGAACGAGGTTAAGTATATTCTGGCGGTTAGCTCCTGCAAGGGGGGGGTCGGCAAGTCCACGGTGGCCGCCATGCTGGCCCGCACGCTCGGTGCGCGCGGAGCCAAGGTCGGACTGCTGGATGCCGACATCTACGGCCCATCCATTCCAACCCTGTTCAATCTTCACGAAACCGGTGTGCGCGCCGCGCCGGATCAAAAATTTCTCCCGAATGAAGCCGAAGGGATCAAGCTCATGTCGTTTGGTTTTCTTGCGGGCGACGGCCCCGCCGTGCTGCGCGGCCCGATGGTTTCGCAATATATGCAGCAGCTGCTGCATAACGTAGCGTGGGGCGACCTCGACTATCTCATCATCGACATGCCGCCGGGCACGGGCGATATCCAGCTGACCATTTCGCAATCCATTCAGATCGATGCTTCCGTGATCATCACGACCCCGCACCAGCTTTCGCTGACCGATGTGCGCAAGGGCATTATGATGTTCGATAAAGTGAATGTTCCTGTGCTGGGCGTCATCGAAAACATGGCCTACTTTATCTGCGACGGGTGCGCCAAGAAGCACCTGATCTTCGGCGAGGCCGGTGCAAAGAGCCTCGAAGCACGATTCGGGCTGGAGACGCTGGCGGAGATTCCCATCTCAGGAAGCCTGAGCGGATCGCTCGATGCGTTGGCCGGAAGCGATATCGCCAAAGAAACCACGGATATTGTCATCCGCGCACTCGGCAAAAAGACCCTCGAAAAACCCGAACGCCCATCCGTCGATTCCGATGCCGACCACATTACGCTCACATGGCCAGATGGTGAAACCGCGACGGTCGCGAATGCTACGCTGCGGGCGGCTTGTTCCTGTGCGCTGTGCATCGACGAGATGACGCGCGCGCCGCTACTTGACCCCCAAACCATCCCGGCCAATCTCCACGCTGAAAAAGTCGGGATTATTGGGAACTACGCCGTTACCGTCGACTGGTCCGATGGCCACAACACGGGTTTCTTTCCCTATAGCACCATCCGTGAACTTGCTGGGAAATAGTGGACCGAATTCCGGGGCAGCGTAGAGAAATTCCAGCTTTGGGATTGGATAGGTCTGGAGTTTTCAATACAAATTCCCGCTCCATGAAGGCGCTTCTCTCTTCCATCACGATCATGTTGGCCGGTCTATCGCTCGGCGACGGCTTCCACACATTTACCGATCAACAGGGACGGGTTGTGGAGGCTCGCATCCTTCGGCAGGAACCTAAGTCTGGGAAGATTTGGCTGGAAACGAAGGCGCAGCGAAAGATCTGGGTCGATCCGAAAATTTTCTCCACGAAAGACCGCGAATATATTGCGCGGTGGCTCCAGATGGAACCCTTCCTTAATCCGAAAACATTGTTGATTTCCATCGGCAAGAAGGACGGCGAATGGAAAACGACCGGTAAAATCGGATTCACAACCCGTAACCGAAGGGAGAAACCCACTCGGTATACGATCCGTCTGGAAAATACGAGCGACTCCGCGATCGATAAAATCCGGATGGAATACTGCCTCTATATCGAAAAGAAATCCGGCAGCCAAAGCTATATTGAAGTCAAACCGTATAGCAAGACGGTCGGAAGCCTGAAGCCCAAGGAAATCATTGAGCTGAGGTCGGTGTCTGGAAAGAATGTGAGGGGAACGAAGTCGGGGGGGACGGATACCGGGGTGGGGGGCTGCTTTAGGCTTTATGCCTCATCCGGCAAGGAGGAGGTCATGCGCGAGATCCGCCATCCGCGCTTCCTCTCGGAGAAAAAATATCCATGGAAAGTACCGGCCAAGAAGAAAAAGTATTCGTTCTGATCTTCTCCTTTTTGAAACAATCGAACCTTCCAACGGTTGATGGTATTCATTACCGTCCTTCGCATGGATTTAATTTTAAAACTTGAGAAGCGTTTCAGTGGCTGGGCCATCCCGAATTTAACCCA
>JAOZKS010000078.1 GCA_029935255.1 Pontiella sp. | reverse complement strand
TAAATGTGCAGGTTATTTCTGCAAGCCTCCTAAGCGCGGCGGCGTGGCCATGGGTCGTCTGGCCTTCGATGTCTATCTTGATCCCTATCCCTTCCAAACCTTTTCGCGCACCTTCCTCAGCCGTGCATTTGTTCTGAACCCAACCATGGCCACCACCGGTATCGGAGCACTCGGCGCGGTGGGGAAAGGATTTGTGACGGACCACCTTTGGGTGGGCAGATCTATGACGGCAATGCCGCCAGTGGAGAGTTTGACCTCGATACCATTCAGGAAAACGAATGGCTGAGTGCGGTGGAGATCGGCGGGGCGCCGTCGATCGCTGTAAAACCGACCGGGTTCAGCTGACGGTCTGGCATAAAGATGCGCGGGAAAAGGCGGGTGCGACGGAAGGTTCGGGGTTTGCATTTACCGCCAGTTATCAGGTCGCTGAAAAGTGGTTCCCGTTTGTCCGCTTGGGTTCGTCTGATGACGGTGCGGGCTGGGCACAGCCTTCGAATGGATTATTGCGGGATGAGTATGTTCTGGAAGCGTCATGCAAGTGGCAGGTTACGCCGGGTATTTCGCTGACTCCAGATTTGCAGGCGCTGATCCATCCAAATACCCATTTGAGGATATCTTGTGGGTCGGCGGTCTTCGTTGTATTCTGACGCTTTAACTGGGATCTAAAAGTTTGGAGCTATTTATATGAGCCTAAGAATTACTGGATCGCTTGGCCTTTCTTTTTTACTATTCACTTTCGCGGTATTTGCGGAGTCGTCTGAAAGCCTTCTGGTTAAGAACGTGGTTCTGGTTGGTTCAGATAGCGGGGATGAAGATCAATTGATCAGCCTACTGATCCAGGATGGAATACTGGATATGGTGACGAAAGATCCGGTTCCAGACAAAGCGATCGATCTGGTGGTGGATGCACAGCAAGGCATTATTCTTGGAAAACTGAATGTGGGGGAACCGGCGAGTTTCATGGTTCTGGATGAAGACCCCCGCGTGAATTTTGAGGCCTTGCTGGATACGCAGACGCATGCGGTATTCGTGTTGAAAGAGGGCGTGATTGTTCGCAACCGGCTGATGCCCGCCCCGCTGGAACCGGAAGTGCCCGCTGCTGAAAAGCCCAGAGAGTGGTTTGCCTATAGCACTCCGCCGATGGCGCTTTCGACCTCCTATAAGAACGCGGGAAAGTGGAACCGGTTTAGAAGCAAGTATGTGAACGCTACGTTCCTTGCTGCCCTGGTGTTGGACCGGATGAACTGGCTCGATCAGGATGGAACCAGCGAGGGGCAGTCGGGTGATCTTTCGGCCTATGATGGCGGGGAAATCCGGGGCTTGCGCTTTGGGACGGTGGGTTCGTTAAATTTTGAAAACCCGTGGATCTTTACTTTTTTTGCCGCAACCGCCGCTTTTGATAAGGGATTTGATTCGAGCACGGATGATGGAATTGGTGTTTTTGATCTACGGCTGGATATTCCGTTTTACCAGGACTCAACGCTATCGATTGGTAAGCAGAAGGAACCCATTTCCATGGAGCGTCTGGCCACTTTGATTAATCTTCCGATGCAGGAGCGAACCGCAGTTTCCGATGCTATGATGGCCAGTCGAAATGTTGGAATTGTTCTTAGCGGAACGGGGTTTGATCGGCGGACAACCTGGGCGGGCGGGGTATTTAATCCCTGGTTGGATACCGGCACGTCCATTGGGGATACGTCCACCCAGCTGATCGGAAGAGGAACGGTGATTCCGCTGGAGAGTGCAAACGAAAAATCATTGTTCCATCTCGGCGCAGGAGTGCGCTATTCCAACGCCAAAAGCGGGGTGCGTTATTCAACCGAGCCGGAATTTAATCAGGCCCCTCTGTTTGTGGATACCGGGGCATTCGCAGCGGAATCGACGATGCTGTATGATTTGGAAGCGGCGTGGCGCTGGGGGCCGTTTTGGTTGAACGGAGAGTATGTCATTAATCAGGTGGAGGCCCCTGCGGTAGGCGATCCAACGTATAACGGATACCACGTTACGATGAGTTATATTCTGACGGGGGAGATGCGACCTTATAATAAACGAAGCGGTCTGTTTCGTCCGGTTCCCGTTTCTAAATCGGTGAACGATGGCGGATGGGGGGCCTGGGAGTTATCTGCCCGCTATTCCAACCTTGATCTTAATGATGGTTCCGTGAGTGGTGGAGAAACGGATATCTATTCGCTGGGATTGAAATGGTGGTTAAGCACATCGGCTAGTGTTGACATCAACTATCGGCATATTGTGCTGGATCAAAACGGAGAAACAGGCCTTTCGGATGGCCTGATGAGTCGCATCGTATTGCTATTAGAATAGCATTTTGGTTGAAGAGTTTATGTTGTCTTGTAGAACGGAAAAGGTATTGTTCTCCGCATGCGAGAGAAGAATATTTTACCCGCAGGATTTTTTTTCCGCCGGATAAGCCCTGTACTTTTATCGATCCTCTTTCTGGTCTTTGTGGGGTGCGCACACATACCGGAGTATCCATATAAGCCGGTAAGCCATAGCCATGCACCCGCAACCAATGGCGTGTTGGCTGAGGCCAGCGAGTCGGTGATGAAAAAGGCGGAGGAGGGCGAGTCGGCCTTTATGTTGATCCGCAACAACGAGGATGCGCTGCGCTGGCGGTTGGCCTTGATTGATTCGGCGCAGGTGAGCATCGATCTACAAACCTTTATCTGGTCGAACGATGAGAGTGGGCGGCTGATACTTGAGCGCATCATAAAGGCGGCGGAGCGGGGCGTGCAGGTGCGGTTGCTGGTTGATGATATGCCGAAGGATTGGTCGGATGAAGGTACGGCGCTTGTGGCTCGAATTCCTAATGTTCAGTTGCGGCGCTTTAATCCGGGGCGGGTGCGCAATGGGGCACTTTCTCGCATGTTCCAGATGAGCGTTCATTTCAAGAAACTCAATCGGCGGATGCATAACAAGCAAATGGTGGTGGATGGCTATTGGGGGATCATCGGGGGTCGGAACCTTGGGAATCCTTATTTTGGATTGGCCAAAAAATACAATAACCGCGATCTGGATCTATTAATCACCGGAGCCATCCTTCCGAAAATGGCGGCAGATTTTGATGAATACTGGAATGCCGACGCGGCCTATCCCGGTGAGGCGATGTCGGATAAATTGTCGGAGAAGGAAATTAATAAAATGATGAGTCGCTACGATGCCGCTGTGCTGGAGGACCGAAAGCTCTTTGCGCAGACCCGCATTCCGTCGGAGCCCATCGATTGGAACCATGAGTTTTCTGCCTTGCCCGGCCAAATGGTGATGGGCGTTGCTCAACTCATGCAAGACTCGCCGGAGGTAAAGGGCGATCGAGGGGTTCGCTTGATGGATCAGATTAATCAGGCCGCAATCGAGATCAAATACCAATCCTGCATCATTACTCCCTACATGATTCCAACCAAAGAGCAACTGGCCGATATGGCTCGGTACATTGAGGAGGATGGTCGTCGCGTTCGCATCTTGGTTCCGGCGATGGAATCGAACAATCACACCATGGCGCACAGTCACTATAAAAAATACCGCAAGCGCATTCTGGATGTCGGAGTAGAACTCTATGAATTCCGCGCCCAGCCTTCGGCGGAGCTGCGCGCTGTAAGCGATACTTCTCCAGTTACGTCTGAGTTTATTTCGCTCCACACCAAAGCCTTTGCGCTGGATGACCATTGGGTGCTGATCGGATCGCTCAACGTGGATCCTCGGTCCATTCAAATCAACACGGAGCACATGCTTCTGATTGACTCATCGGAGCTGGCGGCTCAGTTGCTGAGTGACTTTGAAACAATGACCGCGCCGGAAAATGCATGGGCCGTCACGCGTAATGAAAAGGGAAAGCTACGGTGGACCTCAAGCGATGGCGTTCGCAAACGCCAACCCGCGCGCGGATTTGGGCAGCGCTGCTCCGACTTCTTTTGGCGGTTAATGCCGGTTGAAGGACAGCTTTGATAATAACATTCTAATAATTTGAATAAATTATGAATAGCGCTGGACATCATTTGGAATAGAACTAAAATGGTCATATTAATTAAAGGGGTACCTCTGTAGGAAAAAGTCGGGCAGGAACGTTGAAGAGGGAGCAAACCAAGCAAAGGAGGAACAGGGATGAGCAGGAAACTAGGTGCGGAGTTTATCGGTACATTCTGGCTGGTGCTGGGCGGATGCGGTAGTGCGGTACTGGCGGCAGGTTTTCCAGACGTTGGAATTGGTCTGTTGGGTGTTTCACTCGCCTTTGGTTTGACGGTGCTGACGATGGCCTTTGCGATTGGGCATATTTCCGGTTGTCATCTGAATCCCGCAGTGAGTTTAGGACTGTGGGCTGGCGGCCGTTTCAGTGCCAAGGAGTTGGTTCCCTACATTGTGACGCAGGTGCTCGGCGGGTTGGCTGGTGCCGGAATTTTGTTTGTGATTGCATCGGGCGCGGAAGGGTTCGATGCGGCGGCGTCGGGATTCGCCTCGAACGGCTTTGGTGAACATTCGCCGGGCGGCTACGGACTCGTGGCTGCGCTGGTGTGCGAGATCGTGATGACCTTCATGTTCCTGATCATCATTCTTGGGGCCACCTCCAAAAAGGCACCGGCTGGCCTTGCGCCGGTTGCAATTGGTCTGGGGCTGACGTTGATCCACCTCATTAGTATTCCAATCACCAACACATCGGTCAATCCGGCGCGGAGTACGGGCGTGGCTCTCTATCAAGGCGGCTGGGCTATCCAGCAACTTTGGCTATTTTGGCTGGCACCGATCGGCGGGGCGATTCTCGCGGGTATCGTATGGCGTTGGCTGGGTAAGGGTGACGAGGAGTAACGCAGAGAAAAACGGTAAATAAGGAGAGTACGGGATGAAAAAGCAAATCATGATGATCGCAGTTTCCGCATTAGTTTTGGGCGGGATGAATAAAGTGGCCTATGGCGGAGAAACCAGTTTGGCGGGTTATCTAACCTATCAGGATGGGGGCGAAAATGGGGGGAACGAGGGGGTTGGCGGAGGGGTCAAGCTCCGCCAAAAATTCCTGGGGTTTTTCTCGGCGGACATTCGGGGAGGCTATCTGGATTTTAGTGATCTGAATACGTCAGTCATTCCGGTAGAGGGCACCTTGATGGTGGGCATTCCTTTCTTCATCGAACCGTATGCCGGTGTGGGTGCAGGTTATTATTTTGTGGATAGCGACAATCCTTTGTATGAAGACGGCTCTGGCGTTTATGGCGTGCTTGGCGCGCAACTCAATCTTTGGGTGGTGGGTGCTTTTGCGGAGGTGCGCTACACGGAGGCTGAAATTGACCTGATGGATGGCATGTCCGCCAATCTGGGCCTGATGGTGAAGTGGTAGAAATGGAAAATATCATTGAATTGCACGCTTGAACAATGATTCTGTCAGTTTTACAATGGCCTCGTTCTTCAGGAGGTCGTGATCAAGTTATGAGGGTTTTTAGAAGGATGGAAATCGCAAAGGAGGCTTGTATGGCATAGTGCGGTAATGCGTCGATGACGGTTCATGCAGGCGCATATTGTTACCATCGAAAATGGTGGTTATGTTGTGTAAGGCAGAAAAAACAAACAAGGGAGATACACATGAAGAAGTTTATGATTATTGCATTAGGTTGCGCGGTAGCAACTGGCGTATTTGCGACGGCTGGATTTCAGGCCAGTTTAACACCGGATATTGCTGTCCATGACCGTGATACCGAAATTACCGGGGTCAGCATCGGTGTATGGAATGAAAACCCATCACCCCAGTTCAACTGGCAACTTGGTTTCGTGAACGGAGCAACGGGTGACAGCGTGGGTGTTCAATGGTTTATCTTTTTACCGACCATCTACAACTATGCTGAAAACTACACGGGAGCCCAGCTTGGTTTTGTTAACTATGCTTCCGGTGAATTCGTTGGTTTGCAAATGGGGTTTGTCAACTGGGCAGGTTCTCTGACCGGTGCTCAGTTGGGCACCGTCAATATCGCCAAATCGGTTGACGGTGGATTCCAGTGGGGACTCGTGAACTATGCAGAAACTGCGAATAACCTGTTCCAACTCGGTCTGGTTAATATTATCGCCGACAACGAGTGGTTCAAAGATTTCCCTAGCGACCTTGCTAAAGGCATGGTTATTGTCAACTGGACTTTCGGGGAATAGTCTCAATTCGATTTAATCGAAGTTTGAAGCCGCAGGAATTTTTCCTGCGGTTTTGTTTTTTTAGAAACCCGCCTTTGTCGAAAATGGAGCGGAATAAAGGAGCTAGATCATGTGTGTTAGGGAGGGTTTTCTGTTGGTGGGCGTTGCGGTGTTGGTGGGTTGTGCCATGCCGAACGGATACTATCAACCCGCCACGGTTGCCGGTGGGGTGATCAGCAATTCCAAGGTGGGTTGGAACGGCTACTCCGTAAAAGTATCTGAAGGGTTTTCGATCTTCAACCCCGCCACGATAGATCCTGAATCCGAAGATCTAACGGGCCTGCAACGAACTTATATGGCGGAAGAAAATCGCTATTCGCGGGCGCTGGGGATTAGCTATACCGAATGGTTTCTATTGGAACATCGTCTGCTGGATTGTTCCATCGGTTTTTCGTGCAGCACCTACGAACTCGGAATGCCATGGGCCTCCATGACGTCGCTTGATAAAGATTACTTTCTTCAAAAACTAATCAACCACAAGATGGTTTTAATCAACGACACCCATGCCCATAATGAACTCGTATCCATCAATGGGCACTCCGGGTGGTACATCGGCGGAACGGCAAAACCCTATTTCGGAAGGCCGGGCGAGCCCGTGGCCTACGAAGCCTTTTTCGTGCTTGGCGGCCTGAAGGAAGCCTATTGGTTCGAGGGCTTTGGTGCAATAGACAGCCGGTCTTTATTGAAACGGTTGACGCGGGAAATGGCGGAGCGCCTTGATATAAAATAAGAATCCGCCGACCTTTCCCGTTGTCCGCTTCGTGACTTGTGAGGTGCAAACCTTGTTTGGCGTGTCTTATTCAACTAGGTTGGAGCATCGATTCACAAAGGAAAGAATACCTTGGAGAAGTATGAAAACAAGATTGACGATACTGATTTTTTCGATGGCCGCCACGATCTTTGCCGCCGAACCCATTGATGCGTTGAAAAGCCTTCCTGCACCGGGCGAGGAATTTGTCCGGATGCCCGCAAAATACATCCTGCAAAAACTGGAACGTACGGCCGATGGAAGTGGCGTTGCGGCCTTGCAGAATTTTAAGGTGGATAGCCAGCTGGAGGGGCTTGGCGACCAGCGAGTCAGTATTAACCTTGAGGGAATGAATCTTTTCCAAGCCTTGGAAGCGGTGGCGAAAGCCACCGGATCGGCCGTGGACTACCGTTCCGGCGGAGCGGTTCTCATGGATCCGGCGGATCTGGTTCCCGAAGTGGAGGCTGAGCCCGTGGCAGAGGACGAATCGACCGCCGGGCGAAAGAAAAAGAAGGCTGGTCGTATTGGTTTTACCGACATTAATCTTGCGCTGGTCTTTGTTGAAAATGGCGACGGGCGAGGTTCGGGTTTCATTGCCCGGATGAATGGCAAGACGTATGTATTCAGTAACCAACACAATTTACTGGGGGCCACCCAACCTCGTTTGCGTGCCATGAACGGCCACTATCTGAACCCTTCCGCCTTCGAATTCTGCCGCACCCGCGATCTGGTGCGCCTGGAAATTCCAGAGGGGGAATTCGCGGAGTTGGCCGTGTTGGAGCTGAGCGATTCGACACCGAATATTGGGCAGGAGATTTCCGTGTATGGCAACAGTGCCGGCGGCGGGGTGGCCACTGAGCTGTTGGGAGATGTGGTTGGGGTGGGCCCCAGCAACATTGAGATCGATGCCGATATTGTTTCGGGTAACAGTGGGAGCCCAATCCTCGACGCGTCGGGAAAGGTGCTGGGCGTGGCCACCTACATTACGCTCGAACGTAAGTTTGATAAAAACGATCCGCGCGCTAAAATTTTCAAGGGAACCCGATTCAACGATGCGCGCCGGTATGGCGTGCGCATTCCCGCCAACGGCTGGGTGCAGACATCGGTCAAGGATTACCTCCGGCAAACCTACGTGGTGGTCGACATGCAATCCTATCTCGAAGCCTTGTATATCCTGGTGCAGCATTGGATTGAAAACGATGATTTTTCTGTGCCGGCCAGTCGCTTGATTTCGGCCTATTCCAAGATCGGTGCCGTGAAGGATGCCCCCTACGAATTTCGTGAGAGCAAGATGGAGGAACAGCTGCAGATGACCGTCCGCGCCTATCAGAAAAACCATTTTGAGATGGAGGGTGAGTTCGATGAACTTTCTACCAGCGAGAAAGATGCGCTGGGCGGTCGCATCAGCCACCTGCTACTTAAGTCGGTAAAGGGGGCGCAGAAGACTTTGGGGGAAACTCCCTGGGCATCCGACTATCTGGAGGAATCGGTTCGGCCGCTGGAAAAACTGGCTGATGAACTAATCGATGTGCTTGAATCCAAACAGAATCCCTACATCCGCCATCAGCGCAAACGGTCGAAGCTTCTGTGAGAATCCCACGGTACATTATTGTCGTTACGGTGCTCTCTCTCGCGGGTTGCAAGACCCCGGTGCCACCGGAACCCGAAGTGGCCGATGCCGATGCCATGCTCTACCTCGCGCCGGGACTGCGGCCGGAAATTCTGCTCTTTCCGGACTATCTTTTCATAGAAGGAATCGAGCTCGATCAGCACGGCCGGATACCCAACTCCACCTTGATCGGGGTGGATATGAAAAGTGCTTTGGATCTTAAAACGGTGCTGCGTCGTTTCAATCAGGTACTCGTTTCCAGAGGCTGGACCATCAGGAAAGCTGAAGTCGAAACACAATCGTTCCGTCTGATGGCTTCGTTGGGCCATGAAACGCTGGAAATCAGGGCGGTACAGGGAGCCGGCCCGACGCAAGTGTTTATTTTATACCAACCCGATGCCCCCTAGGAGGAGGAGACGATGAATACGATTGCTTATTTTGGAATGCCCGGCGGATCGGAAGTGATCCTGATTCTTTTCATCGTACTGTTGTTGTTTGGTGCCAAGAAATTGCCTGAACTCTCGCGGTCGCTGGGCAGAAGCCTCAGTGAATTCAAGAAGGGCAAAGAGGATCTTGAAAAGGAGATTCGCGATATGCAGAAGGATGTCCACGATCAGATCACCACGGATGAACCCGAAGAAGAGATCAAGACTCCCGCATCCGACGATTGATCCGGTCGATGCGGTCGGCCAAGGCGGGGTGCGAGGAAAAGTAGGTGCCCAGCTTGGAAGCCACCCCCTCATCGGGTTTTCCCAGCATGGAAAACAGGCGGCATCCGCCTGTTGGGTCGAATCCCGCCGCCCGGGTGAGCGCGGCGGCAAAGCGGTCGGCGCGGTATTCCTGTTCCCTTGAATAGCCTTGCTGTACGAGGTGGGCGAGCAGCGACTGCACGGCGGGGCTGATTCCGCGCGTTCGAAGGTGCAACATGCTGTTGATCACGGTCTTGGTCAGAAAGCGTTTGTTGGCATCGCCGTGAATGGTATGGCCAATTTCATGAGCTAGCACGAAGGCAATGGCATCGATATCCTCGCCGCAAAGGTCGAAGAGTTTTTCGGAGAGATAGATGAATCCGCCGGGAATGGCAAGGGCATTGGGTATGCTGGATTGATCGCACTTGAAGATAAATGTGCGGTCCTTGTTCCGAAGGCTGCAGACAAGTTTGTCGGCAATTTTGGTGAGTCGGTTGTTTTCGACGGCAGGAACCTTTTCTTCGTAGGCTTGCGCCAGAAGATGACCCATTTGAAATTCGGCATGGATCTTTTCCGACTCCGATCCGGCCAGCGACTTCATAATCCAGTTGGCCTTGAAAAACAACGGTGCCGCCTTTTTTCCCAGTGCATAGGCC